>NZ_CP133265.1:2260000-2562187 GCF_030915505.1 Neobacillus sp. OS1-2 | reverse complement strand
TCACCACCTCCTCTTCACATGATGGGATTCTAAACGGACTTATCAAGGTGGGACTTTTGGAGAAGGACGTAACATTAGTTTAATATCGAAAGGCGCGAACAGTTCCAAAATTGTTCGTGCTTTTATTTTTAAAGAGTTATCCCACTATTTCAAAAATTGTTATAATAGGAAAGCAAAGGGAGAAATGGGGGGGATTTTTTTGAAAAAACGAAAACTGATGTTACTTGTTCTAAGTGGTTTACTTCTTCTCTTTATTATTGTAACCGGTTTCAACACAATGACGGTAAAATCGAAACAACCCGCACCGGATCCAACAAATGTGGCCATTGATGAAGCGAAGGCTGTGGAGCATCTATCAAAAGCCGTCACCTTCAAAACCGTATCCTATCAAGACCGAAGTAAGTTTGACTTTAACCAATTTGATGAATTTATTGCCTTTTTACGGGAAAGCTATCCCGCGGTTCATCAACAACTAGAGTTTGAAAAGGTAAATAAATATGCACTTGTCTATAAATGGAAAGGTTCCGATTCTAGTAAAAACCCAGTCGGTCTGACAAGCCACTACGACGTTGTCCCTGTTTTAAAAGGCACAGAAACGAAGTGGGAGCAGGATCCTTTCAGTGGAACCGTTGTAGGCGGCAAGATATGGGGCCGTGGGACCTTGGATGATAAAATTGGCGTTATCGGCATCTTACAAGCCGTCGATTATTTACTTGCGGAAGGCTTCCAACCGGAACGAGATCTCTACTTCATGTTCGGATTTGATGAAGAAATAGGCGGTGACGAGGGCGCGAACAAAATCGTTACTACTCTTGAGGATAGAGGAATCACCTTTGACTACGTGTTAGACGAAGGTGGAGCGATTATCGAAGACATGGTTCCTGGCGTTGATCAGCCAGTGGGTGTTGTCGGTATTTCCGAAAAGGGCTCGGCAACTGCGGAATTAACGATTGAAGGTAGCGGCGGTCACTCCTCCCAACCGAAGGATCACACCAATATTGGCCGAATTTCCAGTGCGATCGCGAAATTAGAAGATACCCAGTTTACTGGCGACCTGAGAGGGCCTGGTGAAGATCTATTTGAATTTGTTGCACCAGAAATGAGTTTTCCGATGAAGTATGTTTTTGCCAATAAAGCCATTTTTGAGCCTGCCATTGAAAAAATTTTATTAGGAAAGCCAGCAACTGCAGCATTGATTCGTACCACCATCGCCCCAACTATTTTTCAAGCTGGCGAGCAATATAATGCTTTACCTGAAAAGGCAACGGCCATTATTAACCTTCGCCTTATGCCCGGGGATTCCTTAGCAGATGTAAAAAGATTCATTGAGGATACGATTGATGATAAGGATATTAAAGTAACAGTCAACGGCAGTGAAGCTTCAAAGGTCTCCTCCACAAATGGCTGGCAATTTACGTCGATACAGCAGGCAGCTAGAAATGTATATGGTAATGCAGTTGTTGCTCCTTACCTCATGTTTGCCGGTTCTGACGCAAAGCATTATGATAGTATTTCGAAAAACACCTATCGATTCCTACCTGTTCAAATTACCCCTGAAGATTTAAACAGAATGCATGGGACAAATGAACATATCAGCATTGAAAACTACATCAATGCGATTAAGTTTTATGTGGAAGTAATGAAGGAGTCGAGTAAATAAGCAAAAGGATACGGTTATACAGCGAAAAGGTGTCTAACCACCGATACCTCATCGTATCGGGGTCAGACACCTCTATTTATAATGGGCCTAAATGGACTCGAACCATCGACCTCACGCTTATCAGGCGTGCGCTCTAACCAGCTGAGCTATAGGCCCATATAATGGAGCGGGTGATGAGAATCGAACTCACAACATCAGCTTGGAAGGCTGAGGTTTTACCACTAAACTACACCCGCATAATAAAAGGATATGAAATTGGCTGGGCTAGCTGGATTTGAACCAACGCATGTCGCAGTCAAAGTGCGATGCCTTACCGCTTGGCTATAGCCCAACAATAATTTGAAATATGGGGCGGCTGATGGGAATCGAACCCACGAATGCCTGAACCACAATCAGGTGCGTTAACCACTTCGCCACAACCGCCGTAATCTATATCTTAATAGTAGTTGCCTACTAGGAAAAAAATGGCGGTCCGGACGGGACTCGAACCCGCGACCTCCTGCGTGACAGGCAGGCATTCTAACCAACTGAACTACCGGACCATATTGCGGGGACAGGATTTGAACCTGCGACCTTCGGGTTATGAGCCCGACGAGCTACCAGACTGCTCCACCCCGCGATAATAATAATAAAATATGGAGGAGGAAGAGGGATTCGAACCCCCGCGCGGTTTGACCCGCCTGTCGGTTTTCAAGACCGATCCCTTCAGCCAAACTTGGGTATTCCTCCATTTTTTTAAAAAAACTTCATTGGTAGCGGCGAAGGGAGTCGAACCCCCGACCTTTCGGGTATGAACCGAACGCTCTAGCCAGCTGAGCTACACCGCCAAAATACATATAATTTTGAATAACCTACGACTGGTCGGGAAGACAGGATTCGAACCTGCGACCCCTTGGTCCCAAACCAAGTGCTCTACCAAGCTGAGCTACTTCCCGAAAATAATGGCGCGCCCGGAAGAAGTCGAATCCACAACCTTCTGATCCGTAGTCAGACGCTCTATCCAATTGAGCTACGGGCGCAAAGTCTTACATTAATGAAAATATGGTGACCCCTACGGGATTCGAACCCGTGTTACCGCCGTGAAAGGGCGGTGTCTTAACCGCTTGACCAAGGGGCCAAAGTAAATTTTGGCAAAATAATAGCCCCAAAGGGGCTTAGCCTGGCAACGTCCTACTCTCACAGGGGCGCATGCCCCAACTACTATCGGCGCTGAGAAGCTTAACTTCCGTGTTCGGTATGGGAACGGGTGTGACCTTCTCGCCATTGTTACCAGACTAATTTAATTGAGAGATCGTTCTCTCAAAACTAGATAATGCAGAAGAAGTTTGTAAAAATCAAGTTCGCTTTTAAAATTTGTCTAGCTCCAGCGTCCAGCAACTAGTGTCCTTCGGTCTTTTCCCTACGATAAGTCAACATCGAATCGCTAACGCTCTTCGTGTTTCCTTTATCTCAGTCAAAGCCCTCCAGGCCATACGTTGCTAACCGGCCGCTTCCGCTTTTCTATTAGGATAAGTCCTCGAACGATTAGTATCAGTCAGCTCCACGTGTCGCCACGCTTCCACCTCTGACCTATCAACCTGATCATCTTTCAGGGTTCTTACTAGCTTAGAGCTATGGGAAATCTCATCTTGAGGGGGGCTTCATGCTTAGATGCTTTCAGCACTTATCCCGTCCGCACATAGCTACCCAGCGATGCCCTTGGCAGAACAACTGGTACACCAGCGGTGCGTCCATCCCGGTCCTCTCGTACTAAGGACAGCTCCTCTCAAATTTCCTGCGCCCACGACGGATAGGGACCGAACTGTCTCACGACGTTCTGAACCCAGCTCGCGTACCGCTTTAATGGGCGAACAGCCCAACCCTTGGGACCGACTACAGCCCCAGGATGCGATGAGCCGACATCGAGGTGCCAAACCTCCCCGTCGATGTGGACTCTTGGGGGAGATAAGCCTGTTATCCCCGGGGTAGCTTTTATCCGTTGAGCGATGGCCCTTCCATGCGGAACCACCGGATCACTAAGCCCGACTTTCGTCCCTGCTCGACTTGTAGGTCTCGCAGTCAAGCTCCCTTGTGCCTTTACACTCTACGAATGATTTCCAACCATTCTGAGGGAACCTTTGGGCGCCTCCGTTACTCTTTAGGAGGCGACCGCCCCAGTCAAACTGCCCACCTGACACTGTCTCCCACCCCGATAAGGGGTGCGGGTTAGAATTTCAATACAGCCAGGGTAGTATCCCACCGACGCCTCCACCGAAGCTAGCGCTCCGGTTTCTCAGGCTCCTACCTATCCTGTACAAGCTGTACCAAAATTCAATATCAGGCTACAGTAAAGCTCCACGGGGTCTTTCCGTCCTGTCGCGGGTAACCTGCATCTTCACAGGTACTATAATTTCACCGAGTCTCTCGTTGAGACAGTGCCCAGATCGTTACGCCTTTCGTGCGGGTCGGAACTTACCCGACAAGGAATTTCGCTACCTTAGGACCGTTATAGTTACGGCCGCCGTTTACTGGGGCTTCGATTCAGAGCTTCGCTTTTAAGGCTAACCCCTCCTCTTAACCTTCCAGCACCGGGCAGGCGTCAGCCCCTATACTTCGCCTTGCGGCTTCGCAGAGACCTGTGTTTTTGCTAAACAGTCGCCTGGGCCTATTCACTGCGGCTCTTCAGGGCTATGAACCCTAAAGAGCACCCCTTCTCCCGAAGTTACGGGGTCATTTTGCCGAGTTCCTTAACGAGAGTTCTCTCGCTCACCTTAGGATTCTCTCCTCGCCTACCTGTGTCGGTTTGCGGTACGGGCACCTTTTATCTCGCTAGAGGCTTTTCTTGGCAGTGTGGAATCAGGAACTTCGGTACTATATTTCCCTCGGCATCACAGCTCAAGCGTTGTGAGAAGCGGATTTTCCTACTTCTCGCTCTAACTGCTTACACGCACATATCCAACAGTGCGCTTACCCTATCCTCCTGCGTCCCCCCATCACTCAAACGATAAAGAGGTGGTACAGGAATATCAACCTGTTGTCCATCGCCTACGCCTTTCGGCCTCGGCTTAGGTCCCGACTAACCCTGAGCGGACGAGCCTTCCTCAGGAAACCTTAGGCATTCGGTGGATGAGATTCTCACTCATCTTTCGCTACTCATACCGGCATTCTCACTTCTAAGCGCTCCACCAGTCCTTACGGTCTAGCTTCAACGCCCTTAGAACGCTCTCCTACCACTGACACCAACGGTGTCAATCCACAGCTTCGGTGATACGTTTAGCCCCGGTACATTTTCGGCGCAGAGTCACTCGACCAGTGAGCTATTACGCACTCTTTAAATGGTGGCTGCTTCTAAGCCAACATCCTGGTTGTCTAAGCAACTCCACATCCTTTTCCACTTAACGTATACTTTGGGACCTTAGCTGGTGGTCTGGGCTGTTTCCCTTTTGACTACGGATCTTATCACTCGCAGTCTGACTCCCACGGATAAGTCTTTGGCATTCGGAGTTTGTCTGAATTCGGTAACCCGATGAGGGCCCCTAGTCCAAACAGTGCTCTACCTCCAAGACTCTTACTACGTGAGGCTAGCCCTAAAGCTATTTCGGAGAGAACCAGCTATCTCCAAGTTCGATTGGAATTTCTCCGCTACCCACACCTCATCCCCGCACTTTTCAACGTGCGTGGGTTCGGGCCTCCATCCAGTGTTACCTGGACTTCACCCTGGACATGGGTAGATCACCTGGTTTCGGGTCTACGACTACATACTAAATTCGCCCTATTCAGACTCGCTTTCGCTGCGGCTCCGTCTCTTCAACTTAACCTTGCATGTAATCGTAACTCGCCGGTTCATTCTACAAAAGGCACGCCATCACCCATAAACGGGCTCTGACTACTTGTAGGCACACGGTTTCAGGAACTATTTCACTCCCCTTCCGGGGTGCTTTTCACCTTTCCCTCACGGTACTGGTTCACTATCGGTCACTAGGGAGTATTTAGCCTTGGGAGATGGTCCTCCCTGCTTCCGACCGGATTTCTCGTGTCCGGCCGTACTCAGGATCCACTCAGGAGGGAACGAAGTTTCAACTACAGGGCTTTTACCTTCTCTGGCTGACCTTTCCAGGTCGCTTCATTTACCCCGTTCCTTTGTAACTCCATGTTGAGTGTCCTACAACCCCAAGAGGCAAGCCTCTTGGTTTGGGCTATGTCCCGTTTCGCTCGCCGCTACTCAGGGAATCGCGTTTGCTTTCTCTTCCTCCGGGTACTTAGATGTTTCAGTTCCCCGGGTATGCCTTCTATACCCTATGTATTCAGGTAAAGATACTGTTCCATTACGAACAGTGGGTTCCCCCATTCGGAAATCTCCGGATCAAAGCTTACTTACAGCTCCCCGAAGCATATC
This sequence comes from Neobacillus sp. OS1-2, assembly GCF_030915505.1. Taxonomy (GTDB): domain Bacteria; phylum Bacillota; class Bacilli; order Bacillales; family Cytobacillaceae; genus Neobacillus. The sequence continues at coordinate 2,556,152 of NZ_CP133265.1, read as the reverse complement.
GGTGTTAGTCCCGTCCTTCATCGGCTCCTAGTGCCAAGGCATTCACCGTGCGCCCTTTCTAACTTAACCTAAAAGGTTTATAACTCTTACTTTATATAAGAGAGAAAAACTAAAATGGCGATTACTCGATGTTTACTTTGCTTCTTCTTACGATTATCTAGTTTTCAAAGAACGATTAAAAAAGCTTTGAGAGAATTGCACTCTCAAAACTAAACAAACAAGAAACGTCAACCTTATTATCAGTTCAAAGGAACTGAATTATCCTTAGAAAGGAGGTGATCCAGCCGCACCTTCCGATACGGCTACCTTGTTACGACTTCACCCCAATCATCTGTCCCACCTTAGGCGGCTGGCTCCTTACGGTTACCCCACCGACTTCGGGTGTTACAAACTCTCGTGGTGTGACGGGCGGTGTGTACAAGGCCCGGGAACGTATTCACCGCGGCATGCTGATCCGCGATTACTAGCGATTCCGGCTTCATGTAGGCGAGTTGCAGCCTACAATCCGAACTGAGAATGGTTTTATGGGATTGGCTAAACCTCGCGGTCTTGCAGCCCTTTGTACCATCCATTGTAGCACGTGTGTAGCCCAGGTCATAAGGGGCATGATGATTTGACGTCATCCCCACCTTCCTCCGGTTTGTCACCGGCAGTCACCTTAGAGTGCCCAACTGAATGCTGGCAACTAAGATCAAGGGTTGCGCTCGTTGCGGGACTTAACCCAACATCTCACGACACGAGCTGACGACAACCATGCACCACCTGTCACTCTGTCCCCCGAAGGGGAACGTCCTATCTCTAGGAGTGTCAGAGGATGTCAAGACCTGGTAAGGTTCTTCGCGTTGCTTCGAATTAAACCACATGCTCCACCGCTTGTGCGGGCCCCCGTCAATTCCTTTGAGTTTCAGCCTTGCGGCCGTACTCCCCAGGCGGAGTGCTTAATGCGTTAGCTGCAGCACTAAGGGGCGGAAACCCCCTAACACTTAGCACTCATCGTTTACGGCGTGGACTACCAGGGTATCTAATCCTGTTTGCTCCCCACGCTTTCGCGCCTCAGCGTCAGTTACAGACCAGAAAGCCGCCTTCGCCACTGGTGTTCCTCCACATCTCTACGCATTTCACCGCTACACGTGGAATTCCGCTTTCCTCTTCTGCACTCAAGTCCCCCAGTTTCCAATGACCCTCCACGGTTGAGCCGTGGGCTTTCACATCAGACTTAAAGGACCGCCTGCGCGCGCTTTACGCCCAATAATTCCGGACAACGCTTGCCACCTACGTATTACCGCGGCTGCTGGCACGTAGTTAGCCGTGGCTTTCTGGTTAGGTACCGTCAAGGTACCGGCAGTTACTCCGGTACTTGTTCTTCCCTAACAACAGAGCTTTACGACCCGAAGGCCTTCATCGCTCACGCGGCGTTGCTCCATCAGACTTTCGTCCATTGTGGAAGATTCCCTACTGCTGCCTCCCGTAGGAGTCTGGGCCGTGTCTCAGTCCCAGTGTGGCCGATCACCCTCTCAGGTCGGCTACGCATCGTCGCCTTGGTGAGCCGTTACCTCACCAACTAGCTAATGCGCCGCGGGCCCATCTGTAAGTGACAGCCGAAACCGTCTTTCAGCATTTCCTCATGAGAGGAAATGGATTATCCGGTATTAGCACCGGTTTCCCGGTGTTATCCCAGTCTTACAGGCAGGTTGCCCACGTGTTACTCACCCGTCCGCCGCTCACCCTAGGGAGCAAGCTCCCAAAGATCCGCTCGACTTGCATGTATTAGGCACGCCGCCAGCGTTCGTCCTGAGCCAGGATCAAACTCTCCAAGAAAGTTGATTAGCTCATTTGTTACGTTGGCTTAGTTTCATCTATATTGAAACTAAAAAATATTGTTTGTTGACGTTTTTGTTTGTTTAGTTTTCAAAGAACAATTCGTTACTTCGTTTAGAAGCAACTTTATTACTATATCATTTCGTCGCCACGATGTCAAATACTATTTTGAAATAATATTTTTTCGCGAGGTGACAAGAATAAATATTATCATAACCAATCATTCATGTCAACTGATGATAAAATTATTTTTTTAGGAATAATTAATTTCATTGATTCCCCTCATCAGGATTACTATATTACTATTATACTTAATCGATGTCAACCACCTTTTAAGGAAAGATGAAAATATAATGAGTATTGTGGAGAAAGAGATGCTCATATTATACAATTATTTAATGATATGTAAAAAAGTGTGGTGAACTCCTTGTTTAAGATCTTATTAGTAGAAGATGATGCAACATTATTTAATGAAATAAAAGAACGTCTGACTGGATGGTCTTATGATGTTTACGGGATTACCGATTACAACAAGGTCATGGAGGAATTTTCAGCGGTAAAACCTGATTTAGTCTTAATTGATATTCAATTGCCAAAATTTGATGGCTTCCATTGGTGCAGAATGATCCGCTCCCATTCGAATGTGCCTATTCTATTTTTGTCTTCACGAGACCATCCGACCGATATGGTGATGTCAATGCAGCTTGGTGCAGATGACTTTATTCAAAAACCATTCCATTTTGATGTGCTGATTGCCAAAATACAGGCCACACTAAGGCGTGTTTATAATTACAATACCGAACAGATCACCCTTAAAACATGGTGTGGTGCCACAGTAGATTATGAAAAAAACACGGTCAGCCATACCTCTGGAACAGTTGAACTTACAAAAAACGAAACGTTTATCTTAAAAAAGCTGATTGAGCAAAAAAATAGGATTGTCAGTCGCGAGGACTTAATTAAAAGTCTTTGGGAGGATGAGCGCTTTGTCAGTGACAATACTTTAACAGTCAATGTCAATCGACTGCGAAAGCGATTGGACGAGCTTGGATTAGGACGTTTTATCGAAACGAAGGTTGGGCAAGGTTACATCGCGATCGAAGAGGAAAATAATTATGATTAGAGATTATTTAATTGAAAGGCGCAGCTGGATCTGTCTCTTTTTCGTCATTCAAATACTAATTCTATTTGTCTCATATCTGGATTCGGCGATTCCCCTAATGCCGCTCTTCTATATTATTTTCCTGTCAATGCTTGTTTTTTCTATGTTTTTGATTTTTCGCTATCATAAGGAAACAAGATTTTATAAAAGTTTAGCGGAATGGGAAAACAATCTAGATTTAACTACTATAGCAGAACCTGAGAGTCCGTTTGAGAAAATGGTCGAACAAAGCATCGTGAACCAAAGCGTATTACTAAAAAAAGAGGCAACGGAAAATCTACTGATGTTAGAACAGGAGAAGGATGAATTGTTAGCCTGGATCCATGAAGTCAAGACACCGTTAACTGCGATGCATTTAATGATTGACCGTCTAGACAATGAAAAGACTCGCGCCCAGTTAAACCACGAGTGGCTGAGGATTCACCTGCTCTTAGACCAACAGCTTCACCAAAGGCGTATTCCTTTTATGGAAAATGATTTATATATAGAAGAAACTGACCTAAAGACCTTACTTTTTAAGGAAATTAAAATGTTACAGTCGTGGTGCATGCAAAAAGGATTAGGCTTTGAAGTTGATTTGGAGGTTGCAACAGTATTAACAGATGCCAAGTGGCTCGCCTTTATGCTTAGGCAGTTGTTGACAAATGCGGTGAAATACAGTGATTCTTCCGACATACTCATTAAAAGCTATCATAAAAATGGCCGAAATGTTCTTGACGTGACCGATTTTGGGCGCGGCATCGACCCTAAAGACCTGTCGCGCATTTTTGACAAGGGCTTTACCTCAACTACATCTCACCTTGATCAGGCTGCAACAGGTATGGGGTTATATTTAACGTCAAGAATCGCCAAGCCGTTATTAATTACTATTGCTGTCGACTCGCGACTTGGAGAAGGAACCACTTTTACCTTAACCTTTCCAAAAAGGAATGAATTCGTCGATATTGCAGGCATGTGACAACAATGTCACATGCTTTTGTTATTTGTTCGCTCAATCGAAGGATTGAATTTTTCAGGGTATTTATAATAAAAGTATCGAATAAGAGGAGCGTGTGTTGGTATGAATATTTTAGAAGCCACTAAAATTCATAAAAGTTTTGGCAATAAATTAAATAAACAAGAAGTATTAAAAGGGATTGATATTAACGTTGAAAAAGGGGAATTCGTCAGTATTATGGGTGCCTCCGGGTCTGGAAAGACCACGTTGCTCAATGTCCTTTCTTCCATTGATAAAGTTAGCGGCGGCACGATAAATATCGAGGGAAAAGAAATGACCGCAATGAAAGAGCGTCAGCTCGCTGAATTCCGCAAACATCATTTAGGGTTTATTTTTCAAGATTATAACTTGCTTGATACATTGACCGTTAAAGAAAATATCCTCTTGCCCTTATCGATTTCAAAGATTTCAAAAAGGGCTGCAGATGAAATGTTTCAAGCAGTGGCAACGGAATTGGGGATTTCCGATATCAAGGATAAGTATCCAAATGAAATCTCCGGCGGTCAGAAGCAACGAACCTCTGCAGCAAGGGCATTCATTCATGAACCAGGCATTATTTTTGCTGACGAGCCAACCGGTGCTCTTGATTCTAAATCAGCTTCTGATTTACTAAACAAATTAAGCGAAATGAATCAGAAGCGCAAAGCAACGATTATCATGGTAACCCATGACCCAGTGGCAGCAAGCTTTAGCAGCAGGGTTATTTTTATCAAAGACGGACAAATTTACACACAATTAAATAAGGGCGAACAATCCAGACAGACGTTCTTTCAAGACATTATGAAAACGCAAGGTGTATTAGGTGGTGTCCCAAATGAGCGTTAAGCAACTCATTTTTCGAAACTTGAAAAAGAATTTGAAAAATTATTATCTTTATGTGTTTGCGTTGATTTTTAGTGTTGCCCTTTATTTCGCTTTCGTTACGCTGCAATATGACCCGGCGATGAATGGTGCAAAGGACACCATGAAAGGTGCCGCTGCTATTAAAGCAGCATCTGTCTTGCTTGTCGCGATTGTTTCGATCTTCCTGTTGTATGCCAATAACATTTTTATTAAACGCCGCAGCAAGGAAATTGGCTTATTTCAATTGATCGGGATGACTAAAAACAGAATTTTCAACATCCTAACGGCTGAGAATTTCATCCTATATTTTGGTTCACTTATCATCGGAACTTTTATTGGCTTTTCCGTTTCACGTTTAATACTGATGATTCTGTTTAAAATTACGGGAATGGATGCGATAGCTGCCCTTCATTTTTCGACGAAAGCACTGATTCAAACCGTAGTAGTGTTTTGTGTCATCTACCTGTTCATTATGCTAATGAACTTTGTGTTTATTAAAAGACAAAGTATCCTATCATTATTTAGGGTGGTTTCATCCACCGAAGGAAAAGTAAAAAAGATGTCGATCTTGGAAATCATCATCGGGATTATTGGTGTGGTTTCAATCATTTCAGGTTACTATATTTCATCGAAATTGTTTAGCGGCGATTTTACCACGATAACTAAGCTTTTTGGGGCGATGATTTTTATTCTCGGGTCCGTTATTATTGGAACCTATCTTTTTTACAAAGGGTCTGTCAGTTTCATCTTTAATGTTATTCGGAAAAAGAAGGATGGTTATTTAAATATTAATCAAGTATTATCGCTATCCTCGATTATGTTTCGAATGAAATCGAATGCTCTACTATTAACCATCATTACAACTGTATCTGCACTTGCGATTGGATTATTATCATTAAGCTATATCTCCTACTATTCAGCGGAAAAAATGGCTAAAGATCAAGCCGCCGCAGATTTTTCATTTGTAACGGAAGAAGATGCCTCAACATTTACGAAGGCTTTAGCCGCTGATGATATCCCGTTTAGTGAAAGAAAGATTGATGTTATTCAAGTGGATGCGAATCTGAAGGAAATATTGGACATAAACATGAAAGAATTAATGTTTGATTCAAAATCCATGAAAATACCTGTTATTAGTGATCAGGATAGTAAAAATATCGATGTAGCTAAAGGGGATACGATCTTTACCGGTTACAATGATTTACTGCAAAAATTTATGAGTCTAAAGGATTCTGGTCCTATCGAATTAAAAGGGCAAAACGAAAGGATTCCGCTCCACTATTTAGGGCTAAAAAAGGACTCCCCCATTTCTAGTTATTTTACCAATGGCGGGCAGCCGATTGCCATTGTCGATGAAACGGTATTCGAACGGTTACAGAAGGATGTTAATCCGAAAATTCAAAGTGAATCCTCGCTGTTTATCGGAATTACATTAAAAGATGAAGCAAAACTTGATAAAGCAAATGATATTTTCAAAGGGATTTTCGACGATGACAACTATTCGAATTATTCACGGCTGGATATCAGCAATAGACAGAAACAAGTGATGGGTCTCGTCATGTTTATCGTCGGTTTTCTCGGATTAGCCTTCCTAATTACTTCTGGATGTATTCTTTATTTTAAACAAATGGGTGAAGGGGAAGAGGAAAAGCCGAATTATACGATTTTGAGAAAGCTTGGATTTACTCAGGGCGACCTGCTAAAAGGAATTCAGGCAAAACAGCTGTTTAACTTCGGCATTCCATTAGTCGTCGGGCTCTTCCACAGCTATTTCGCCGTGCAATCAGGATGGTTTTTATTTGGCACAGAAGTGTGGACACCGATGATTATCGTCATGGTCATCTATACCGGATTGTACTCGATTTTTGGCATCCTTTCCGTTCTTTATTATAAGAAAGTGATTAAAGAGGCACTTTGATAAAAAACAGGTATTTGACCCTTATTTAGTTTTAACGGGGTTGGGTGCCTGTTTCTTTTTTTTGTTATAATGCTAATGAGAAAGGGGAGAAGGTGTATACATGAAAAAGAAATTAGCATTCATTGGAATTGGCATTATCGTAGTTTTTCTACTGTTGCTTGGCACCTATAAATTAATGAATTCAAGAACATTCCAGTTATTCGGCGGTCTTACCGCTCAAGTGGAGACGGAGCAAAAGGTTGTTGCGTTAACATTTGACGATGGACCTACTAAGAATGTCGATCCAATTCTGCCACTCTTGGAACAATACCACGCAAAAGCGACCTTTTTTCTGATTGGGAATGAGATGAAGGACAATCCTAAGGAAGCCCAGAAAATTGTCGATGCGGGTCATCAAGTAGGTAATCACACCTATTCACACAAGCGGATGATTTTCAAAACGCCTTCTTATTTTAAAGACGAAATTGAAAAAACAGATCAATTGATTCGCGAGGCCGGTTATACGGGTGAAATTGATGTACGTCCGCCAAACGGAAAAAAACTGGTTGGTCTCCCTTTTTACCTTAATAAGCATAATCAAGACACCATCACATGGAATGTAGAACCCGATACCTTTTACATTTCTGCGGCTGACAAAGTCAAATATGTGCGCAATCAAGTAAAGCCTGGTTCAATTATTCTGATCCATCCAATGTATGACAAAACAGGAGAAGAACTGAAAACCATTGAAGGAGTTTTGAAGGCTCTTACCGATGAGGGCTACAGGTTCGTAACCGTAAATGAACTTCAGAAACTAGCTGGCGATAACTGAATTACGTAACCCCAAAAATGAATAGAACCAAAAAAAGCAGCCGCTAAAAACGACCACTTCAATACGTTGCATATAGCACAAATGGTGCCTGTCACCAATTGCACCTCTGCTACCTTGCAAAACTACTAATTGGTGCCTGTCACCATTATCAATATACCCCACTTGCTAACCTGCTTATGCTTGTTTTGGTAATGGGGCTGCTGATTCTTTTGTTTCTTGTTTTCTTATCATATGGACTAGTCCATAGACTAGTGGTGTGGTTAGGATGGCTGCTCCAAATTTAAAAATATATTGGGTTAGAATCAGACTTCCGAGGATAGCGATTGGCATTGTTCCATAGAAGGCGATGGTAATAAAGATGGTTGTATCGATCAACTGGCTCAGCATTGTGGAGGCATTGTTGCGTAACCATAGCTTTTTTTGTCCATGCATACCTTTTAATTTATTGAACACAAATACATCCAGATTCTGGCTAACCGCATAGGAAATTAAGCTAGCAATGATCACGCGAAAACTTCCATTTAAGATCGTTTCGAATGATTTTTGATCCTGAAATACTGGTGCGGCCGGCAAATGAATCGTAATCGTAATGAAGATGAGGGCAAGGATCTGCGTAATCAGCCCTGCCTGGACAGTTCTCCGTCCTTCTTTTTTTCCATAAACCTCGACAATCACATCAATAAGTGGATACGTAAAGATATAAACAATAACAGCCGCTGGCAGCATCGCAAAATCCCCAATGCTAAAAAGCTTAACAGCAACGATATTTGCTAAAATTAACAGACCTACAAAAATACCATTTAAATAAAAGATCATTTCTTCAACCCTTCCTTTACCGATTATCGACCTTTTCAGGATAAAGATCATGGTTCATCAAACGGAAATTAGCCATTTCCTCATACTTGGTGCCTGGCTTTCCGTAGTTGCACCATGGGTCAATGGAGATTCCGCCCCTTGGAGTGAATTTTCCCCACACCTCAATATAGCGAGGGTCAAGTAATTTGATTAAATCGTTCATGATGATATTGACACAATCCTCGTGGAAATCGCCGTGATTACGAAAACTGAAAAGATATAGTTTCAATGACTTGCTCTCGACAATCTTTTGATCGGGAACATAGGAAATATACATCGTGGCAAAATCCGGCTGACGAGTCAGCGGGCAAAGACTTGTAAACTCCGGGCAATTAAATTTCACGAAATAATCACGCTCAGGGTGCAGATTATCAACTGCTTCCAGTACTTCCGGTGCATACTCAAATGAATAGGCAGTCCCTTGATTTCCTAATAATGTTAAATCCTTTAATCCTTCTTCAGGCTTGCGGCCAGACATAAAAAAACCCCCAGTAAAAATGTGTCCCCCACACTTTTTCAAGAGAGTTTCAACTAAATATTCTATGAAAACCTTCGGAATAAAAACAAAAAAGCCATATCCGATAATGGACATGGCGTAGTAGCATGTATCCATAGTTTTTTATAGAGGGTTTCAGCTATAACCTCTCCCGTTCAAGTACGGGTATTCTATTCATTCCTATCATAAAGAACAGTTTGGAAAACGTCAAACAAAAATTTTCGGTCGAACGTGACCATTTCCCTTTAAATAACGTACTGCTGGTATTTTTCAAAATCATCTTGATTACATTCGATTGTTAACTTTGTGCCGGAGCCTTCGTAGCTTGTCATCAAAACATTTGCGTTCTCATTCAGGTAGGAAACTAAGCGGCCATCGTCAAACGGGATTAACATTTCACAACGAATCGGACTTTTAAAGATTTCCACACTGATGACATCAACTAATTCGTCTATTCCTACACCTTGTTTTGCGGAAAGATAAACGCTTCGACTCTTCACGGCAGGAAATTCCGCTTCCGCTAGGTCAGCCTTATTATACGCAAGAATGGTAGGTATTTGATCGATTCCCATCTCTTTTAACGTATTATTCGTCACGTTTATGAGATTTTCAACATGCGGACTTGAAAAATCAACTACATGGATCAGCAAATCCGCAGTTGCCACCTCCTCTAAGGTGGATCGAAAGGCCTTCACGAGGTGATGCGGCAATTTATCTACAAAACCGACTGTGTCAGACAGCAAAAACGGCTGATGATTGGCTAGCTTTATTTTTCTGACAGAGGTGTCTAATGTTGCAAATAACATATCTTTCTCAAACACTTGTTTCGTTTGTGATTGATGGGATTTACGCAGCATCGCATTCATAATGGTAGATTTGCCGGCATTTGTGTAGCCTACTAAAGAAACTAACGGAACACCGCTTTTTTTCCGTTTACTGCGCCGGGTTCCCCGCTGTAAAACAAGTAGTTCCAATTCTTTATTTAATTCAGCAATCTTTGCCTCAACTTTTCTTCGGTCGAGCTCTAACTTGGTTTCACCGGCACCTCTATTTTTCAAACCTACTCCCCCGCCTTGACGCCCTAACGATTCCCGCGAGCCAATGATTCTTGGGAGCATATATTTTAGGCGTGCCACTTCTACTTGTAGCTGCGATTCTCTCGTCTTCGCCCGTTCGGCAAATATATTCAATATCAACATCGTGCGATCAATCACTTTTCTATCAAGCTCTTCTTCAAGATTGCGAATTTGCGAGGCCGATAGCTCATCATTACATACAACTACATCCGCATCAGTTTCTTCGAGGAGCCGTTTCGCCTCCTCGATTTTTCCTGTACCCATATAATGTGATTTATTGATGCGATTTAAATTTTGCGTCATTTCCCCCACCACTTCCATATGACAGGCAGCAGCCAAATTCTCCAATTCCTTCATAGAATAAGGAAAATCAGCTTGGTGATTGATATTAACACCAACAATAACTGCAGTTTGTTTTTCTCTCATGGTTTATTCCTCCTTTTTAAAAACAACAAAAAACACAGACGATCTGTCTGTGCAAAGTAAATGGATGAATGCATCACGAAAAGTACCCTGAAAGGGCACAAAAAATAATCTGGTTAGATTGTTGGTCTTCGAATAATGAAAATGACTCACTTATAAAGAAGGACATTCTCATATTCCATATATATTTTTAAAGACAGCAAAAAAGAGGGTCACAGGGGGCTCCTCTTTTTCACATACCGTAAAATAAAGGTTTCCTTAAAAAGGCAGACCAATCCCATTTACTCTGCACAGGCGGCAGAGACTTTGAACGTATTTAATTAACGGTTCAAATTTTGGAATCGCAATCTGCAAAAATACACGAGGAAAACCTCCATTTCTTTGTAATTACATTCATCATATCATCACAAAATTTGGAAATCAATGGCTATTTTAACTTATCGTTTAAAACATTTTCTTCTAGGACAGAAAATTTATCTCCGTATACTTTGGTAATATGCTTTTCTCCCCAAGCACATAGGGAACTTAAAATACTATCCAGACTCCACCCATATTCGCTTAACTCATATTCTACCTTTGGCGGGACTTGATTGTATACAATTCTGTTGATTACGCCATCCTCCTCTAATTCCCGTAATTGCTGGGTCAACATCTTTTGGGTGATGTCCGGCATCAAGCGTTTCAATTCACTTGTCCGCTTTTTGCCGTGTGTTAGGTGACATAGAATGACGCATTTCCACTTTCCCCCGATTACCTCGAGTGTGGCTTCCACCGATATATTGTATTTCTTTTTCTTCATAACTAAATCCCTCCTACTTAATAGGCACCAAAAGGTACCTATCTAACTAAAAAGTACCTATATCACTTCAAAGTACGTACTTCTCTTTTATCTCCATATATCCCATAATAACATTTGCCGGTTGAAATATCTCGTATTCATTTATTTAACTAGTTTGCTTTCAGCAAGCCTATCTATGCAAGGGCACAATTTTAGGAGGGGATTACAAATGTCTATAAATAAACGTAGGAGTACATTCGCGCTGCTGGCATTGGCTATGAGTGCGTTCGCTATTGGAACAACTGAATTTATCAGTGTTGGTTTATTACCGCTTATTGCAGAGGATTTACAAATATCTGTTACAACAGCCGGTTTGACTGTTTCCCTATATGCTTTAGGGGTAACATTTGGGGCACCCATTTTAACATCTGTAACATCGCGCATGTCGCGGAAATCTTTATTACTCTGGATTATGATTATTTTTATAATCGGAAATGGCCTTGCTGCCAGTGCGACGAGCATTGGTATTTTACTAACTGCACGTGTGATTTCTGCTTTTTCACATGGCGTCTTTATGTCTATTGGTTCAACGATCGCAGCCGATTTAGTTCCGGAAAATCGTCGGGCCAGTGCAATATCCATCATGTTTTCAGGTCTGACGGTTGCAACCGTCACGGGAGTACCCTTTGGCACCTTCATTGGCCAGCAATACGGCTGGAGAATGGCCTTTATCATCATTATTGCTGTCGGAGTGATCGCTCTTATTGCAAACAGCATCCTTGTTCCAGCTGATTTGCAAAAAGGGACTCAGTCCACCTTTCGCGATCAATTCAAAGTAGTAACAAATGGCCGGTTATCGCTTTTATTTATTATTACTGCGTTAGGATATGGGGGAACTTTTGTGGTTTTCACCTATTTATCACCAATCCTGCAGGATATAACGGGTTTTAAAGAAGGAACCGTCGCCTTAATCCTTCTCGGCTACGGCATTGCGATCGCCATTGGAAACATGGTAGGTGGGAAGTTGGCTAATAAAAATCCTATTAGGGCCTTGTTTTATATGTTCGTCGTCCAAGCCGTTGTCCTATTTATCTTGGCGTTTACTGCACCATTTAAGATCGCGGGATTAACGACGATATTCTTCATGGGGCTGTTGGCCTTTATGAATGTTCCGGGACTGCAGGTGTATGTCGTCATGTTGGCAGAGCGGTTCGTGCCGCGTGCCGTTGATGTTGCTTCCGCTCTCAATATTGCCGCCTTCAATGCCGGAATTGCGATTGGATCCTACCTGGGCGGTATGATTACTGATTCTATTGGACTTATTCATACCTCTTGGATCGGTGCATTAATGGTTCTGGGGGCGGTAATCCTAACGGGGTGGAGCTGGAGTCTTGAAAAAAAGGACAGTAAAGCTAGCGACGCTAACGTAAAAAGTGTTATTGCCTAATACAAGCTCATGTTTTTTCAAAAATAATTGGAGGTTTACTTAACGATGATGAAAAATTCACAAGATACAACAACATTAAATAACGGTGTAAAAATGCCTTGGTTTGGTATCGGGGTATTTAAAGTAGAGGAAGGACCCGAACTTGTTAACGCGGTGAAATTTGCCATTAAACACGGCTATCGCAGTATTGATACGGCTGCCATTTATGGAAATGAGGAGAGCGTAGGACAGGCAATTCGTGAAGGGGTCAAGGAATCCGGTATCACGAGAGAAGAACTTTTTGTCACATCAAAAGTTTGGAATGCTGACTTAGGCTATGAATCGACCCTTGCTGCCTATGAAGCTAGTCTGAAAAAACTTGGTCTTGATTATTTAGATCTATATCTCATTCATTGGCCTGTAGCCGGGAAATATAAAGAAGCATGGCGGGCATTAGAGGCTCTTTATAAGGAAGGCAGAGTGAAAGCAATTGGGGTAAGCAACTTCCAAGTGCACCATTTAGAAGATTTAATGAGAGAAGCGGAAATAAAGCCAATGATTAATCAAGTAGAATACCATCCACGATTAACACAAAAGGAATTACAGACCTTTTGCCAAGAACATGGGATTCAAATGGAGGCATGGTCACCATTAATGCAAGGTCAATTATTGGATCATCCCGCTCTACAGGAAATGGCGAAAAAGTATAACAAGTCAGTGGCACAGGTTATATTGCGATGGGATTTACAGAACGGTGTCGTGACCATTCCAAAATCGACGAAAGAGCCGCGAATCGTCGAAAACGCAAGCATATTTGATTTCGAACTATCAAGAGAGGATATGGAACAAATAGATAGGATGAATCAAAATCATCGCGTAGGGCCTGACCCAGACAATTTTGACTTTTAAAACCAAATGGACTGCAAAGGGAGAGCCATCCCTTTGCAGTCTTACTATTTGTCGCCGTCAAAGACACCATCTACTTTTTTTATTCCAAACAATCCGATATAAATCATGTCTTCTATCGCTCGATTGCCGTAATGAGCCGGTATTACGGGAGCGTCTTAGTATCTCCAGATCGACATCTCCAACTACGACGGTGTCTATATTGGCATCACATTCTCCAACGATCCCATCCCTGGCAAACTCAAAGTCTGAAGGTGAAAATATTCCAGACTGGGCGTACTGAATATCCATGTTCTCCACATGTGTTAAGTTGCCCACAGTCCCTGCAATACAGGTATATACATTATTCTCAATCGCCCTTGCTTGGGCACAGTAACGGACACGCAGGTACCCTTGACGATCCTCTGTACAAAACGGGACAAAAATAATATTGGCCCCATTATCAACGGCTATCCTTGCGAGTTCAGGAAACTCGATATCATACGAAATTTGAATAGCAATTTTTCCGCAATCGGTGTCAAACACATTCATTTCATTTCCATCCGATATTCCCCACCACTTGCGCTCGTTTTGGGTTGAGTGAATTTTGTACTGCTTCTCAATCGTTCCATTGCGACGGAAAAGAAAACCGACATTGTACACATCCCCATCCTCTTCAACAAAATGGGATCCTCCGACAATGTTGACATTATAACGGACTGCTAGTTGTGTGAACAATTCAATATATTGATCCGTATAGGTGGCTAGCCGGCGGACAGCCCGATCCGGTCGCTTTTCTTCTAGAAATGACATTAATTGCGTTGTAAAAATCTCAGGGAATACTACAAAATCCGATCTAAAATCCGCGGCAACATCTACATAGTATTCGACTTGTCTGCTAAAGTCCTGAAGGGAATCTATTTTTTTCATCATGTACTGCACAGCACAGATTCTTACCGGAAATGCAGTCCGATAAATTCGTTTGCTTTTCGGGCGATAATCAACATTGTTCCATTCCATTAAGGTTGCGTCAGAAGCAGAGGCCTTATCATCAGGAAGGTAACTTGTATTAATACGTTTTATTGTAAAGCCCTGCAAGAGCTGAAAAGACAAGACAGGGTCATAGATGCTATGTTTTTCAACCGCCTGAACATATTCACGAGCGGTCATTTCATCCTTGTATTTGTGATAATTTGGGATTCGCCCACCAATAATGATGCTTTGAAGATTTAATCTGACCGCAAGCTCTTTACGCGCCTCGTAGAGACGGTGCCCAAGTTTCATGCGGCGATATCCCGGATCCACCATTACCTCTATCCCATATAAATTGAATCCATCAGGGTCGTGGTTGGTGATATATCCATTGTCTGTGATGGTATCCCAGGTGTGCTGGTCGTCATACTCGTTAAAATTAACAATTAAACTAGAACATGAACCGACAATTTTATCCTCATATTCCACACAAAACTGTCCCTCTGGGAATATTCGAATGTGACTAACCAACTGCTCCCGTTTCCACGGTTCCATATTTGGAAAGCAAACTTTCCCTAATGCAATAATTTCATCAACGTCTTCTAGGCGAATACTTCGAATAATGATTTTCTTTTCGTATTTGGACATATCTGTATCTGGCATATTTTCACACCCTTAATTAGATAACAAATAAATATGATGGTTATACGTAATTAAGGTTCCCATTACATTGAAATATTAACTAATTATTTGGTGCCTGACACCCTTTATACCCTTGTCAACTTGTTTAACTTTTATAGTTCATTGCTTTTCTTATCTCCACTTTTCAATGAGATAAATATGAGAAGAATAGTCTTTTTTGATCAGCGGCATGGATAGGCCAATCTCCATTAGTTCATCACCAAAGTAGGCCAATTTCCCGTTGTTTATTTTGTATTTTAGCGTTGGATTTAACCCGCGTAATTTTAAACGAAAAAAGGGCGGATTAGGTGTTGCCAGTGTTTTGTAGTAAAAGACAACTGCCTGTTCCTGGTTCGGCGCAACATACATCAATGCTGTGTCCATTCCTTCAAATGGACTTAACAGCCGATACTGGTCACCAAAAAGAACAATTTCCTTTATTTGATGGTAAATATTGATTTGTTGAGTCACCACTGCTTGATCAGCATTACTCAGCTTATCCACATGAAGTTCGAAGCCCAAATTGGCTGCCATCGCCACATGACACCTCATTTGCAGCGGTGTTACCCTTCCTACCTGATGGTTCGGCACATCTGAAACATGCGCTCCAATCGTGATAGCGGGGTAGATCATACTTGTTCCATATTGGATTTTTAATCGTTCGACCGCATCCGTATCATCACTCGTCCACGTTTGCGGCATGTAATAAAGCATACCTGGGTCAAATCGGCCACCGCCGCCCGAGCAGCTTTCAAACAAAATCTGCGGAAAACGTTCAGTTAATTTTTCTAAAATTCGATACAATCCAAGCATATAGCGATGGGCTGTTTCCTTTTGTCTTTCAGGGGGAGCGCAGCCGAGCCCACCTCCGTCATATTTCGGTTCATATCCCATTTCACATAGGAAATTGAAGCACTGGAGAAAACCCTTGTAAGGGTTTCGGTTAAAAAAACACATACATCTTCCCTGCTTAAATCTAGGACAAGCTGATTTCTCGACAGTGTCCGGTCACGCTTCGGCACATGCAGACACCAATCTGGATTCTTCCGGTACAAATCGCTATCAGGCGAGACCATTTCCGGCTCTACCCATAATCCAAATTTCATTCCTTTTTTTTCTACATAGTCAGCAAGCCCAGCTAAACCGTTGGGCAACTTTTTCTTATAGACAGTCCAATCACCCAGCGAGCTTTTATCATTATCCCGGTGTCCAAACCAACCGTCATCAAGGGCAAACAGTTCAATTCCAAGATTTTTCCCAGCGTCCGCTATTTCCTTTAATTTTTTTTCACTAAAATTAAAATAAGTGGCTTCCCAATTATTGATCAGAATCGGTCGCGTTTTATCCCGATAAACACCGCGGCACACCCTAGTGCGCAACATTTTATGAAAAGTTCTCGACATTCCGCCAAGGCCATCCGAGGAATAAACCATTAGTGCTTCCGGGGTTTGAAATGATTCCCCTGGCTTTAACACCCATATAAAATCAAAATGATTGATTCCGATATTCAGCCTCGTCGTCTCAAAAGGATCTACCTCAATCGAGGCCTGGAAATTTCCGCTGTACATGAGGCTAACACCATAAACATCGCCATACTCCTCGTCGGCGCCTTTCGAAAGCAAAGCAATAAATGGATTATGTTGATGGCTGCTAGCGCCTCGTGCAGAGGAAATCGATTGTGTCCCATGGTGCAGCGGCAGCCGTTCGATATGCCGTTCCCGTGCCCATGTCCCTTGGAGGTGAAGCCAGTCCCAATTCGACTCGTGGAAATCCACTGACATGCTCATACATTTATGGATTTCAACAGGATGGCTGCCCAGATGCTCGAAGGACACGGACCTGGTAATGACATCTAAGTCCCGGTAAATTGTATAATGTAGATTCACCCCCATCCCCAGTATGGAATCTACCATGGTAATGACGAGTGTGTCTGCCTCAGCCACATCTTCAACATAGGACGATGGTAACCCACTTAACATGGGTTTTCCGCTCAAAATCTGATGAGAATCATAGACAAATTCTGTCATCGTTGAGCCATCATTAGTCCGAAGTTGATAGGCAGGCGCTCGGAAATCCCCGTTCCCAAATGCCGGATATTCCTGCGGAAGTGTATCGAGTGAAAATCTTGGATCAGCGGGCTCCTGTGTTGGTGAAAACGCCCTGCCCTTGAATGTAAGGATTGATGAAGACTGTAACACCTGAACACGCTTGCCCCAATATAAATGGGCAGGATACATTCCATGAACAATTTGAATCAGATAACTAACATTGCTGTTATATAAATGAAACACTCGGTCTGCCTCATTCCACACAATTGGCATCGTATCACACTCCTAGAAAATGAAAATAAATTTTTACTATTATATCGGGAAGTATGGTAAAAATGGTGACAGGCACCTATTACTGTATTAATAGCGGGATAATGTGTAAAAATTTGTGGATGCTATGGTTGGGAGGTTTTTCTTTTCCTTTTTATGGTGTTACTTTTCCAAGAATTGACTGTAGGACGTGTGATGATGGAGTATTTGAATTCCCTTATTGAGCATTTTGGCTATTTTGGAATCATTTTGGCTTTATTCGGTGGTATTGTTGGCCTGCCCATCCCTGATGAGGTTCTGCTGACATATGTGGGCTATACTGTTTTTGCCGAACAAATGGCTTTTCTGCCTTCACTTTTCTGTGCTTTTATTGGGGCATGCAGCGGAATTACGATTAGCTTTATTTTAGGTATCAAATTAGGAATACCCTTTTTACATAAATTCGGTCCTAAAATTCATATCACTGAAACTAGGGTTGAGAGAACAAGGCTATTATTTAACAAATTAGGTCCTTTCCTACTCTTCATTGGCTTTTTCATTCCTGGGGTGCGGCATATTACTGCGTATCTTGCTGGGATCAACCGCTATTCCTATAAAAAATTCACCTTATTTGCTTATTTGGGAGCGGCTATCTGGTGTTTTACCTTTATCACTTTAGGCAGATTACTTGGTGAAAATTGGATGCATGTTGAAGCCTATCTTTCTCGGTATAGTATCTATTTAATCCTACTACTTCTTTTAGGGTTCATTATTATTTATTCCTATAGGAGAAAAAAAAGAATCCTAAAAAATGCTTCATCGTGAACCAAAAAAAGAACCTTCAATCCAAAGATAGATTGAAGGTTCTGCGTTTTATTACCATCTTCAAAAATTAACTAAAGACCAGTTCTTTTTCACTTAGACCAAGTGTCACTGCCGTTGAGGTTTGAATCTTGTCCAGAAGCTCTGGGTTCTCCATTAGTGAAACACCATGAGAAGGAATCATTTCTTTAATTTTCGGTTCCCACTCTTTCACGTGTTGCGGGAAGCACTTTTCAATGATCTCAAGCATCACGTGAACGGCAGTAGAAGCACCCGGTGAAGCCCCTAATAATGCTGCAATCGAGCCATCTGCCGCAGTAATTACTTCCGTGCCAAATTGTAGCGTGCCTTTGCCCCCTGCTTCAGTATCCTTGATCACTTGAACACGCTGGCCGGCTACTACTAAATCCCAATCCTCACTTTTAGCATTCGGGATAAACTCACGTAGCTCCTCCATGCGTTGTTCTTTTGATAACATTACTTGCTGAATCAAATATTTTGTTAGCGGCATCTGTTTGGCTCCTGCCGCCAACATCGTTAGAACATTATTCGGTTTTACGGAAGTGATTAAATCCATATTGGAACCGGTTTTTAAGAATTTAGGTGAGAAACCGGCAAATGGTCCAAATAGTAACGATTTTTTATCATCAATATATCTTGTGTCAAGATGCGGAACAGACATTGGTGGAGCACCCACCTTAGCCTTGCCGTATACTTTTGCATGGTGCTGCGATACAACTTCTGGATCATTA
This sequence comes from Neobacillus sp. OS1-2, assembly GCF_030915505.1. GTDB lineage: Bacteria > Bacillota > Bacilli > Bacillales > Cytobacillaceae > Neobacillus. Next base: position 2,537,140 of record NZ_CP133265.1, on the reverse strand, counting down.
CACACCATAAAGATTCCGCTTACAGGGAATCCTCCAATATGTTTGGACTCAGGAATACCCGTTTTTTGCAGTAAATGTAAGGAACCGCCGCCTCCGCCGATGAATACGAATTTTGCCGCATGGCGTTCGATATTACCGGTAGCCATGTTCCACACTTTTAATTCCCATGAGCCATCGTCCGTACGTTTAATATCCTCCACACTATGCTCATAGTTAATCTTGACGTTTTTACCCTCTAAGTGATCAAACAACATGCGTGTTAATGCACCAAAGTTGACATCTGTTCCAGAGTCGATTTTTGTAGCCGCAATCGGTTCGCTCAATGTTCGGCCTTCCATGATCAGCGGAATCCATTCTATCAGTTTGTCATGGTCCTCAGAAAACTCCATCCCCTTAAACAGTGGATTGTCCGAAAGCGCTTTAAACCGTTTTTTCAAAAAGGCTACATCCTGTTCTCCCTGCACTAAACTCATATGAGGGATTGGCATGATAAAGTCCTGCGGATTGCGAATCAGATTACGGTTTACAAGATAAGACCAAAATTGTCTTGAGAGCTGGAACTGCTCATTAATATTGATAGCTTTGCTAATGTCTAACGATCCGTCTGGTTTTTCAACCGTGTAGTTAAGCTCGCAGAGTGCCGCATGCCCCGTTCCCGCATTATTCCATTCATTTGAGCTTTCTTCTCCAGCATTTGCAAGCTTCTCAAACACTGTAATTTCCCATTCCGGTACTAATTCTTTCAAAATTGTCCCTAAAGTCGCACTCATGATTCCGGCGCCAATTAAAATGACATCTGTTTTAGTTTCGCTGTTGTTCATTTTTATCAACCTTTTCCCCAGGAATTTGCAGAAAAGATATAGGCATCACACCAAGCTACGGCCGCCACCTAGTCAAAACCTTTTCTGTATCAATTTTTACCATTTCACCGTGAATACATTATTAATAGATTTATATCTTTTATTATATGATAATTTTAAATTATTTAAAAGGTTTTAAAGGTGGGAAGTATGCCCACAATGTCTAAGAACTCGAAATAAACCAAAGCCATACCCCATCTACATGTAAGGGTACGGCTTTGGTTGCCTTTATTAAGAGTATTTTTTTCTTTTACCAGCCACGGCTGGCTCCACCCCCACCGGAGGATCCGCCCCCGCCACCGCGGGAACCTCCCCCACCTCTGCCGCCACCACGGGTAATGATAGAGAGGAGCAGGTAGGTGAGGGTACCGCCAAAGAACCTAAAGTCGAGAAATACGACAACCACCACGAGTAGAATGATCAGCCAGGACGGGATCGGAATTCCTCCCCCTTCGTCCTTTGATACCGCAGGACTTTGATTCGGCTCAGTCTGCGCGCCACCCTCAATACCATATTCAGCGAAGACTTCTTGTGCAAGAGCCTTATAGGTCTCTACTATCGCGCTATTCGGCTGTTGATTTTTCAAATAGGGAATGGCGTATTCATCAAGAATTCGGCCGGCCTTTCCATCAGGAATCCTGCCCTCCAGCCCATAGCCCACTTCAATTCTCGCTACCCGTTCTTTCATTGCTAAAACAAGCAATACACCATTGTTTTCCTTTTTGCTGCCGATTCCGTATTGCCGAAACGCCTCGTTCGCAAATTCCTCTATCGCTCGGTCGCCAATGGTGTCGACTGTCAATACAGCAACCTGTGCGGTTGTTTGATCTTCAATACTTCTGCCTAAATTGCGTAAATCAGCTCTTTCCGTTTCGGTTAAAACACCAGCAAAATCCTGTACATAAATATCTCCTACCGGAGCAGGAATACGGATATCCTCAGCAAGTGCAGTTGCTGCACCCAGAAAAAAAGTGAAAAACACCAAAATAAAGCTGAAGACCCTTTGTACCTTCATTATCCATTGCCCCCAAAGTCAACCTTTGGTGCTTCCCCGGCTTTAGGATCCGCTTTAAAATATTCCTTTTCATCGAACCCGGCAATTCCCGCAATAATCGATCCCGGCATTCTTTTTACCTTTTTATTAAATTCTGCTACTTGATCATTATAATCCTTCCGGGCTACGGCAATACGATTCTCAGTTCCAGCAAGTTCATCCATTAATTGAGTAAACTGCTGATCCGCTTTCAGATTTGGGTAATTTTCAACCACCACGAGTAATCGGCTTAAAGCACCTGATAATTCAGCATTGGCTGTCGCTTCCTCCTGCGGCGTGTTGGCACCGGCAAGTCGGGCACGCGCATCTGAGATTGAGGCGATTACTTCTTTTTCATGTGACGCATATCCTTTTACGGTACTCACTAAGTTTGGGATTAAATCCAGCCTTCTTTGCAGCTGATTTTCGATTTGAGCATGTGACTGATCCACGTTTTCTTCCAGATTGACAAAGCCATTATAGCTGGACATGAACATGAGGCCAAAAATAACAATGATGCCGACCACAATGCCAATTCCTATCCATCCTTTTTTCAAATGAATCACGCTCCTTTCTCACCTATAGTATATATCACTTAAAAAATAAGTTCCCTTTTTAAGTAATAAAAAAAACATACTCGTTGATTCGCTTTCGAGGAGACATTTCCCATTTATTTTTCCAAAAAAATCATAGTTGAATCGTGAATTTCTGATCCTTGACGGTATCCGTTGTGTATACTCTCTCCACATATTGGATTTCCTTTTCAGACAGTAACAAAACCGTCGAACTCCGCGTCCCGTACTTCTCACTTTTAATAAACAAAGGCGAGAGCATTCTTTCCATTTCTAGTGAAAACTCCTGTTTTTGGAAGAGATTCATCCTGAGCTGGATCGGTATTTTGCAGGAGTAGAAAAAGTTTTTCTACCAGTTCTTCCTTCTTGCCGTAAATGATTTGGGCAAGACCCTCCTTCCCTTTTTGCACTTTAGGCCATCCGCTATTTAATAAATGATTGCTAACCCCATATAGTCCTGGTTCAAGCTTTTCAAGCTTGTTGCCGATATTCGAGTAATAAAATAGTTCATCCCCGTCGCCGGCCAATAAATTATAACCTGGGAACAAGTCCTTATGACGGACTATTTGTTTCATATAATCCTTACTATCCCCATTGTATTTCAGTGCATCCGCGACTAATTCTCCGCGCGAATGTTTACCATCCGTCGATTCCCTCGGATTCCGATAATTGGTCAAAGCGGCGAAGCGCCCAGAGGCCGTGACTCCCATCCACGTCCCCATTTTTTCCAAATCTCGTCCCGCTAGGATTTCGGGCTGATCCTCCCAAAAATGTGCGGGAGCGGTTGGTCTTTGATAAAATTCATCACGATTTGCCGCAACAATCAGCTTATATTCAGGATGGACCTGATAGGCAAACAAGATTAAACACATGGACTATCACTACCCTTATTGGAAATTTCACCTGGAATTGAAATAATACCGTTCTTCCCTATTCCATATTCGGCGCCTCCCCTTTAAACCCTTTAAAAACAAGTCACAGGACGTAATAATGGTGTCAGGCACCGAATGATTTTTTCTATTTCGAAGAAAATAATCTTGTTACGTTTTTTTATAGGTATGCCCAAAGAAAATATTTTTGTGACGTTCGGTCATGATGTATGGTAAACTAGCCCACGACTTGTATTAGAATTTGGAATTATAATGGAGTGGTTTTATGAGTAAAGCTAAAGCTAAGGCAAAAAGCGGCATTGGTAGAGGAACAGGAAAGAAGGGCTGGAATCGCTGGCAAGCTGGGGCCAATAAAGCAAAGAGTTTCAAACCCTATGTTAGTAAAGGTGTTAAGAAATCAGGAGACACTTCTGACACTGCTAAAAATGATTGATCTGCCTTGAAGCATAAATCGTCATTGCACTCGTGATGTTTATTTTATTAGTGGTGAAAAGTCCCCAAACCCATAAGTCATAAGGGATTGGGGACTTTTTAATAGCCCAACAGCCTATTTAACCACTAATTGAATTTGATTTCCCGAGGGATCACTCGTTACATAAAAATCTGTTTCTTCCTTAACCGCGGCGCCAACTTGATGTAGTTGGTTGATCACGGTCTCTCTTGCAGCTTCATTAGGAAAGACAAGTGTGTACCAGTTTAAACCCACACTATTTGGCGGCGGTGGAGGTGCTCCCACTCCCTGCCATGTATTGATCGCAATATGGTGATGATACCCGCCGGTGGACAAAAATGCCGCCTGGGGATAATAACTAACCACATCAAACCCAAGCCCTTTTGTGTAAAATTCTTCTGCCTTTTTAAGGTCACCTACATGCAGATGAATATGACCCATAATAGTCTCAGAAGGGAGACCATTCCATTCTGCATCACTTTCCGCCAAAATTCCTTGTGCGTCCAGCTGCTCAGTCGCCATTTCCACTAGATCGTTTTTCCATGTCCACTCAGAAGAGGGACGATCTCGGTATACTTCAATTCCATTTCCGTCTGGATCATTCAGGTATAACGCTTCGCTTACATAATGGTCGGCTGCGCCTAATGGATACCCTGTCTGAACCAAATGCCGTAAAAATACAGATAAATCTGCCCTTGATGGCAGCAAAATCGCAAAATGGTACAGACCAGAGGTATTCACTGTCTTCGACATAACATCATCAGGCTGTTCCAGTGTTAATAGAGGGGTTTTCCCATTCACCGTTAAGACCGCTTTACGATCCGTTTTGTCCAACACCTGAAAACCCATGATATTTTGATAAAAAGTCACTGAATAGTCTAGGTTTTTTACATTAATATTTACCTCACCGACATATAGGTTTGGTTTTTGGTGAAATTTCTCCATGATTCATCCCCCACTTCTTCCTTAGAAGTTTTATTTATTATTATATATCCCATCTATTCATTCATTCATTGTATCGTATATTTATCTCGAATTCAATTATTTTTAATTTAAAGTATATTTCCTATGTAAAAAAAGTAAAAAGGGTGTCAGGCACCACTAGCGTGGCGCCTGACACCCTTTAAAACGATTAGGCTTCTACGATATTGGGTTGTTGGTAAATGTCTGTTTCGATATCTCCTGTTGCTTTGCTTGTTAGGACGCCTGCAGTCATGGCACCACTGACGTTCAGGGCTGTTCGACCCATGTCAATTAGCGGCTCAACCGAGATCAATAAACCAACAATCGCAACCGGAAGATTCATGACCGATAATACGATTAAGGCTGCGAAGGTGGCCCCGCCACCAACACCGGCCACTCCAAATGAACTAATTGCTACGACTAGAATCAGAGTAAGAATAAAGGATATACTTGTCGGGTCAATGCCAGCAGCTGGTGCAACCATGACTGCTAACATCGCCGGATATATTCCGGCACAGCCATTTTGGCCGATCGAAAGTCCAAATGACCCGGCAAAGTTCGCTATTCCCTCAGATACTCCGAAATCCTTCGTTTGTGTTTTGATTGTCATCGGCAGTGTCCCTGCACTTGTACGTGAAGTAAAGGCAAACGTTAAGGTTGGCATGGCTTTTTTCACATAATTCACAGGGCTTAGTTTTGCAAATGAAATGAGAAGTAAATGAACAATGAACATGAGGATGAGCGCCACATAAGAGGCAATAACAAACTTGCCTAATTTTGCAATGGCCGCATAATCACTTGTTGCTGTCACCTTGGTTATGATAGCCAAAATTCCGTATGGGGTAAGGCGAAGAATCAGGGTAACCACCCTCATGGTAATCGAGTAAAATGTATCAATAATTTTGGCAAATAAATCCGCATGCTCCGGATCCTTCCGCCTCACACCAAGGTAGGCAATCCCAATAAAGGCTGCAAAAATGACAACCGCGATTGTCGATGTCGGACGCGCTCCCGTTAGATCTTGAAACGGATTACTAGGAATTAATTCAACAATTTGTTGCGGCAGGGTCATATTTTCGATGCCCGCCACTCGTTCCACTAACTGGTCATTACGTGCTTTCTCGGCATCACCCTCACTGAGATGAATGCCATCTAGACCAAATCCAAGCGCAGATCCAATACCGATGGCTGCGGAAATAGCGGTGGTTCCAAGCAGGATTCCAATCACAAGGAAGCTTATTTTTCCGATGTTCTTCGTCAACTTTAATTTAGTAAAGGCACCTACAATCGAAATGAAGACAAGCGGCATGACAACCATTTGTAAAAGCTTAACGTAACCGAACCCTACAACGTTAAACCAATCGATTGAACCTGTAGTAACTTCATGTGTTGTTCCGTATATTAAATGAATAACAAAGCCAAAAATAATACCTAACCCCAATGCAGTGAACACACGTTTTGAAAACGAAACATGCTTCCTTTGCATCATGAATAAACCTAAAATGAGCAATAGTAATACAGCAACATTCACGATAATAAGAAAAGTATTCACACTATTCCTCCTTTGCTAACATACTGAATACCGAATCCCTAATCCGCTTAATCATATCAGTCAAGTCGGAATTTACATTACTCTTAACCTTTTTCCCATTACCATCAAACGTTTGATATGTAATAAATATGTCACCATGTTAAGAAATATACCAAGCTAAAAAAAGGTGTCAGGCACCGTCTGTGGACATTGTCCACAGACGGTGCCTGACACCTTTTCAACTATTATCAACTTGCTAACGGAAGTTTAATTTCGACTGTGGTTCCTTGTTGGATTTGGCTTTTATAGGTGATGCTGCCATGGTGTTGTTTGAGTATTTTATGGCAGATCATGATACCAAGCCCTGTTCCCTTTTCTTTTAAACTGTAAAAGGGCTCGCCTAATCGAGGAAGCAATTCCTCGGGAATTCCATAGCCTTGATCTTGAATCGAGATCACGCACTCATCTAACAGTCCTTTATTCAAATGGATATAAACGTCCCCGCCATTTGGCATCGCCTCGATGGCATTCTTTAATATATTTAGGAAAACCTGCTTTAATTGATTCTTTTCAGCTGTAACAATAAGTGGAGCATCCTCAAATTTCAAGTTAAATTGAATGTTATTCATAAGTGCCTGCGGTGCAAGGAGCTCGAGTGTATTTTCAATTAGCTCCCTAATATTTGTTCGGTCCAGTTGAACCGCTTGAGGTTTCCCTAATGTGAGAAGCTCGCTCGTAATGGCTTCAATCCGTTCTAATTCACTTAAGAGCAGGTCATTATATTCAATCGAACTATTTTCCACTTTATACAGTTGGACAAATCCTTTTATTGTTGTGAGCGGATTGCGGATTTCATGTGCCACTCCTGCTGCTAGTTCCCCAACAATTGATAGCTTCTCAGATTGCAAAAGAATTTCTTCAGACTTTTTCCGTTCAGAGATATCTCGGCTAATAAGCACAATGTTCTCGATTGCTTCTGTTTCTCCCCGAACGGGCATACAACGGGACTCAAATTCAATCCAATGCCCTTCCTTGTGCCTTAAACGAAATTCCATCGTTTGTGATTCTTTTTGTTCGAACATCCTCATAATGGAATTTCTAAACATCGTCACATCGTCGGGATGAACAATCTTACATAATTCAAACTTTTCCAGGTCACTGGTCGGGAATCCTAAAACCATCTCATGCGAAGGGGAGAAATAACTAATCGACTGCTCCTTATTCATCAGCATGATCAGATCGGATGTGTTCTCCGCGATGAGGCGATACTTTGATTCACTTGATTCTACCAGTTTGTACATGTCCGACAATCGATTATTTAGTCGATGCAGCTTCACATATGATTCAATAAGTAGAACCCCAACGATGACGCCTAACATGACAAATAAAAGATATTGAAGATGAAAGAAAGGTTCATCTCTAAATACGTGAAAAATAATGGGTACATTTATCACATAGATGACGAGATATGCCCCATATAAAATCATACATTTTTTTACTGCGGTAAGCTGTTTTGTAAACAAATGGATGAGAGAAAAAACAACCATAATGTTGGTCCAGCCAATAATTGCCGTGCTCCAATGACCACTTAAAAAAAGTCTTGAGATCAATGCGAAGATCCCCGTTAGGAATCCTGAAACAGGTCCAAAGTAGGCAAAGACCAAAATAACCGGGGCATAGCGGATGTCGTAGGAATAACCTGCCTGCTGGAAAGATAACATGACGAGGATCACAGAAACAATTCCTCCGTATAATCCAACTCCCAAATGTACCTGTTTCAGTGGTTTAAGATTGATAAATGAACGGATGACTAATGGCGTGCTAACCAAAAGCGAAAATATCGAGAGATTAAAAATGTAGTCTAAAAAAACCAACTGACTCCCACCCATACTTTGTCGAATTTGTCATATTATTCTCTCTTATCTTAAACTAGAATTATTACTATTACTATAAGGAAAATATTCTTTTTATTAGTACCTTGGGTCCGGTTGACGCGGGAAGCAATAGGAAGAAATTCACATAGCCTTCCATTGAACCTTTTATATGGATGTTAGTTTTCCCTAGTTAATATTGTACATTTTGCATTTCTCATAAAAACGGGTCTTCCCTATCTCCAAAAGCTTGGCTGCTTCCTGTTTATTTCCATTCGTAACGGTCAATGCCTGTAAAATGGTTTCTTTTTCAACCATGGCTAGCTTTTCCTTTAACGGTGTTATCGGTAACAGAACGTCATCCTCAGGGTTTTTACCACTCATATTGTTTAGGTCGCTTCCCTTCCATTCCTGATCCCGTAAATATAAGGGGAGGTGGGACACTTCGATTGTTTTGCCATCTAGAACATTAATAGCCCGTTCAAGCACGTTCTCAAGCTCACGAATGTTACCTGGCCATGAATGTTCCATGAGCCGTTGTTCCACTTCTGGAGAAATGGCAATCCCTTTACGGTAAAACTTCCCTGCTAACTTTTTCAAAAGGTTTATTGAAATGAGTGGAATATCCTCTTTACGTTCTTTCAATGGGGGGATCTCGATTTTAATGACATTTAACCGGTAATATAAATCCTGACGAAACGTTCCTTTCACTACCAGTTTCTCTAAATCCCTATGTGTTGCAGCTATGATTCGTACATCGACAGGAATGGCTTTTTGTCCGCCGACTCGCAGTACTTCTTTTTCCTGCAACACTCTTAATAGTTTACTTTGCATGGTAAGGGGCATATCGCCGATTTCATCAAGAAAAAGGGTGCCATTGTTCGCCAACTCAAACTGTCCCTTTTTTCCGCCCCTTTTTGCTCCAGTAAATGCGCCGTCCTCATAACCGAATAATTCCGATTCTAGCAGATGCTCCGGAATCGAGGCACAGTTGATGGCAACAAACGGTAGTGCCCGGCGCATGCTGCTGCCATGGATGGCATGGGCAAACAATTCTTTACCGGTGCCTGACTCCCCTATCAGTAAAACAGAAGAGTTGCTGGCAGAAATCCGTTCTGCTAATTTTTTTGCAGCAAGAAATGGCGCACTGTTTCCAATTAAATCGTGAAAATGATATTTACCTTTTAAATCCTTTTCCACCCTTGTTTTATAATAGGTTAATTCATCTGCTAGATTTTGAATCTTTGTTTTATACATCTGCCATTCCTCAGGACTGCGAAACATAACGGTCCCTAAGGTGCCTACAATTTCCCCCTCTACTATTAGCGGAAAGCGATTTGCAACCATTTCACTTCCATTGATCGGATGAACGGCCGCCAGCTCTTTTTGGCCAGTTTTGGCGACGATGTGCATACGTGTGTTTTCAATCACGTCTTGAACAGGTCGGTTGACGGCCTCTTCCACGGTTGTTCCTAGAAACTCACAATACGCGTCATTTATATAAAGAATAATCCCTTCACGATTGGTCACAACGATTCGTTCAGCTAATAGATTAATAATTTGCTCGTGCCAACCCTGTGGTATCGCTTCCAATCCTATGTTCATCTACCCACACCCTTGCCACCTTAATTATGTTTATTATAACAAAGGACCATGATGAAATTATAAAATTAATAATTTTCACAAAAATAGAATCCTATTCAATGATTGAATAGGATCTCAACTTACGATTATTGTGCCGTGTAGCCACCATCAAGGATGACCGCTTGACCTGTGATCCCCCGTCCTTTATCACTAGCCAAAAAAACCGCATAATCGGCAATTTCTGAAACAGATAATAGCCTTTTTTGCGGAACAAGCGGCAAGAGCACTTCATCAATGACACATTCCAAACTGACATTTCTTGTTACCGCTAAATCGGCTAATTGATTTCGAACTAACGGCGTATCCACATAACCTGGACACAAGGCATTAACGGTAATTCCGCTTGTTGCACCTTCTAGGGCAGCGACCTTTGTTAACCCAATCACCCCATGTTTTGCACTATTATAAGCTGCTTTACCCGCAAACCCGATGACCCCATTAATGGAAGCCATATTAATTACCCTTCCAGAACCCTGTTTCTTCATAATAGGAAAGACATGCTTTATACCGATAAATGGTGCAGTTAACATGATTTTAACAAGCAATTCAAATTTCTCGGTTGGAAATTCCTCAATCGGTGAAACAAATTGCATACCGGCATTATTTACTAAAACATCAAGGCTTCCAAACGTTTCATAGGCTAATTGAATGCTATTTTTAAAAGCTTCCTCATTTGTTACATCACAGGGTGCTGAAAGGACTTTGAACCCTTGCCTGCTTAATTCAACTGCAACATGTTCACTTTTTTCTGTATTTAAATCGGAAATGACCACCTGTGCCCCTTCTTGTGCAAACGTCTTCGCCATTTCCAATCCTATCCCACTTGCAGACCCAGTAATAAATGCTGTTTTTCCCTCTAATGTTTTACTCATGGCTGCCCTCCTATAAATAGTAGACCTTCCTTAAATAATTCCAAATATCGTGTAAAGAGCGATAACAAAGAACACCGCTATTGTTTTAATAATCGTAACAGCAAAAATATCTCGATATGATTGCTTATGGGTCAATCCTGTAACAGCAAGCAACGTAATAACGGCACCATTATGCGGAAGCGTATCCATACCACCTGATGCCATTGCGACAACACGATGCATAACTTCTGGCGGGATATTTGCAGCTGCAATCGCCTGATTATACTTATCGGCCATTGCTCCTAAAGCGATCCCCATACCACCAGATGCGGATCCTGTCATTCCGGCAAGTGTACTTGTAGTAACCGCACCATTAACAAGCGGATTCGTGAACGTATTCGAAATACCGTCACTAATTTTCGCAAATCCTGGAAGCGCGGCAATAACACCGCCAAATCCATACTCAGCTCCAGTGTTCATCGTTGCGAGCAAGGAACCGCCAATGGCCGTATTAAGTCCTTCTTTAAAGCCCTTTGTTACCCGTCTCCAATCATATAGAAGTGATGCAAGAATCCCGACAATCAGTGCCATTATAATGGCCCAAACCGCGGCAACGGATGCCACGTCAACGGAATAGGTTTTTAGGCCAATTGCTGAAAAATCAAACCCATTTGGATACCATTTAGGGATATAGGTAATAAAAAGTTTATTCGTTACCCCGACAAGTATGAGCGGAATAAAGGCAAGAATTTGTCTTGCTGCGGATTGCTTTGATGTTATATCAGGAACAGCTTCCATTTCTTCAAGCTTGATGTTTTCGGCTGCGGCGGCATTTTCAGCACCGAAGCCAAAGTAGCCCTCACCCGCTTTTTCTGCCTTCTTTCTTCTCGACTCTAGGTAAAGTAACCCGCAAGCTAAAACGAAAATAGCGCCAATAATGCCCAGAGTTGGTGCGGCATAAATATCTGTTTTAAAGAAAGAAATCGGTATAACGTTTTGAATTTGTGGTGTACCTGGTAATGCATCCATTGTGAATGTGAAAGCACCCAATGCAATCGTGCCTGGAATCAGCCTTTTCGGAATATTGGCCTGTCTGAACATTTGAGCGGCAAATGGATAAATGGCAAAAACGGCTACGAATAAACTTACACCGCTATACGTTAAAATCGCACCTAATAAAACAATCGTCAGCATGGCCCGTTTGGCACCTATCAGATGAACAATTGTTTTTGCAATGGATTCTGCAATCCCTGACATTTCCACTACTTTTCCAAAAATAGCCCCTAATAAAAAGACCGCAAAATAAGATTTAATGAACCCGACCATTTTTTCCATGAATACACCAGAAAAGAACGGTAACACATGACTTGGGTCAATGAGTAAAACCGCAAGCAATGCACATAATGGCGCAAATAGAATAACAGAAAACCCGCGGTAGGCAACAAAGATGAGCAGCCCAAGCGCCAACAGAATAACAAATAACTCCATGTACATCCCCCTTAGACTAGTCTTAATTTCCGGATATCACATCGTCCGGTTAGAAAGCGTTTACAAAAGATATCACTTTAGTAAAAGGCTCTCCCCTTACTAATTTGCAAGTATCATGCCAAGATAACATAATCCGATAATAAAGACCCATTTTTCCTAATTCTAGCAATATATAAACATTTCTCCTATGAGAATAGGGATAAATATCCTATTTGTTTTCCTTTCTTTTGTCTACTTTTCTGGCATTCTCCTTTAATTGAAATTCCGCAAAACCGGAAAATATCCGGTTTTGCGGAATTATTTTTTCGGTTTTACGGAAACGAAAAAAATAACGGCGACACTCTTTTATTAGGGCGTCTTGTCCTGAATCGGGTAATTAGCAAAAGATAATAAGCGGAGATTTTTCGGTTAAATGTAGAATGGAGCTGGTTTCGGGGGAAATATGGGGAGATTTTCAGGTTATGCCAAGCAAAATCCCCCATTTTTGGATCTTTCGAGTCAATAGGCGGAATCTCTCCGTCTATTGAAGCTTTTTTTAATCAGAATTTCTCATTAGGCGGAATTTATACGTCTATTTATCAGGTTGGTTGCTTAACCTAACCCCCAAACCGATAAGTGCGGACCCTCTAGATCCTTGATGTAGGAATCAGCAGCTTTTTATCGACCAGCTTTTAAAAATTTATAAAATTATTCTTCTGTCATTTAATTAAGAAGGCACCCGAAAACGGAATCCTTTACGGCTTTTAGCTCCTCGCTCTCCATTTTGAAATGTGTCCACCTGGGGAAGACAGGTGTTCATTTATGGTGCCTGACACCCTACTCCCTTGCCCTACTATATCCAATTCTTTCTACAATCTCTTGACCCTGGGGTCCTTGCATCCATTCTAGGAAAGGTTTTATGGCCTGTTTTGGGTTGTCTTTCACCGTAATGGCGTAGAGGGAGGCGGTAAAGGGGTATTTCCCGCTCGCGATGTTTTCGGGATTTGGTTCCACTCCATCAATGGCCAGCAGTTTAATATTCGGATTCTTTTTCATCCCGGTTGCAAAGAAACGGAATGAAAAGCCAATCGAATTATCATAGTTACGATAATCAGCTACCTGTTCAATAATTCCACCCATCCCCTCAGGTACGTCCTCCTTTAGTGGCTTTATGATTGGGGTATCGCCCATAATTTTTTCTAAAAGTGTTTGGCTGCCGGAATTTTTTGGACGCTGAAAAGCAATGATTTTCTCTCTCTTCCCGCCAACCTCAGACCAATTTTTTACTTCTCCGGAGTAAATCTCTTGAATATCGGAAACTTTTAAGCTATTGACTGGATTACTTGGATTAACAAAGAAGACAAAGGCTTCCTTACCAATGGGCGTCATGACCAATTCTTTCCCATCCTTTTTCGCCATTCCCAGCTGCTCCTTCGACGGTATGGCACCAAAGTAAATATCTGCTTCCCCAGATAATAGACGTTCATAGGCATAAATAGTATTAGTAAAACTGACAATCTCCCCTGCCCTGTCCATCTCTTTTCCAATATTCTCATAGACTGTGTTGGCAAACGCCGAGTAAACCGGAAAAGCCGCTTCTGCTCCGTCTAAAATCGGCATCTCGCTTGGATTCTTAATGGTAAATGTCGATGTCGCCGCCAGCTTTGGCAACTTATTAGCTAGATTCGTCACCTCATATGGCGTTAAGTCTGTACTAGAGTAGCCGCCCCCATACTGAAAACCATAGGATGGTAAAACCGTCTGACTACGGTGCCATTGAACCGTTACGCCTGTGCCTATTGCAAGAAAAAAAACCAACAAAATTGGCACCAGCTGTTTCCGATTCATAAAGGGCCGCACCTTGCTTATGATCGTTGTTATCAATACCCCGCCGAAAAATGCTAACTCGTAAGCTAGCGGTGCCCATAGGAATAATCTCCCTTCACCGGAAAACATCGCAAGAAAATAGATGGGTGCTAGTGCCAGGTGAAAAATGCTATAAAAAAGCCAAGAATTTGCCCCATAAAACCCACCGCTGATCAACATAAACACAGCCCATAAAAGGGCCGTATAGGCAAGCGGCAAAAAGAAGAGTGTGATAAGTTCTGGCAATCCACCTGACCGAACTCGTCTTTTACTTATAAAAAGTCCCGCGAGAATACCGCCGGCACTTAGAGGCAGAAGTGCTGCCATTATGATATCATCTAGTCCCGAGCCCATTAACAAAAACGCAATGATAGACAATACAAGAGGTACCACACCAAAATTCAATAATAAGAGCCATAATTTTTCCCCCAACATCATCCGCCCTTTCAAAGAACACGTCTATTTTATGGTGTAATTTTACACTATTGTATGATTTTTTACAACCTTGTTTTTATAATAAAAAAAGACTCCTCCGCCAGGCGGAAAAGTCTGTTAGTGAAATCATCTATGATTTTGATAACAATGTAAGCACAGTATCTAAAATGACATTAACCCCTTTTTCACAATCCTCCCAGCTTGTTAGTTCCTCTTCACAATGGCTTTTCCCATTAATACTCGGAACAAATAACATGGCAGTTGGGACGTAGCCCGCAATGAATTGAGCATCGTGCCCGGCACCACTAACCATTCTCTTATGAGAATAACCCAGCGATTCGGCGGAATGCTCCAACAGCTGGCAAAGTCCTGGTTCAAACCAAACTGTGTCACGTTCCCATAATTTCGTCGTCTTAATCTCGCAGCCCTCGCCCACGCCTAAATGCGGCAGGCTTTGAATGAAGTTCTTAACGGTATCGACGATTTCCATGTCTTTGTGCCGTGCTTCAAGGGTAAACACAACCTTATTCGGGATAACCGTATGGATACTCGGATACACGTTTACTCGACCAATCGTAAAGACTAACTCTTCATCCAATACACCTAAACGATTGCGGATTTCGTTAATTAAGTTATTCGTCGCAAACAGGGCATCCTTTCTCATCTTCATCGGAGTCGTCCCGGCATGATCCGATTCTCCTGTTACCTCAATTTCATAGCACGCCATTCCTACCACACATTCGACCACGCCAATCGTCAAGGCTTCTTTTTCCAAGATTGGCCCTTGTTCAATATGCAGCTCTAAAAAGGCACTAGCCTCCTTCAACCGATTCCCCACATCTCCCTCGTATCCAATCGCTTTTAGGGCCGCCTCAAAAGTAATTCCCTCCGAATCTACCTTTTTTAACATGGCAGACTTATCAAACTTGCCTGAAAGAACACCCGATGCCATCATCGAAGGTTCAAACCTTGCCCCCTCTTCATTGGTAAAGTTGACAATCGTAATCGGAATTTGCGGTTTAATTTGATGATCAATCAGTGTTCTAACGACTTCTAACCCGGTTAGTACGCCTAAAACACCATCAAAGCGGCCGCCTTTTTTTACCGTATCCAAATGGGAACCGATCAAAATGGGCGGTTTATTTTCAATCCCCTCAAGGGTTGCGTACATACACCCCATATCATCGAATGTGACCGTTAAACCCAAGTCTTCGCAACAAGCTTTAAAGTAATTTCTGACGCGGCGATCCTCTTCTGACAAGGACAACCTTGTTACTCCATTGTTTTCTGTCCGACCAAAGTTTGCAAACCTTTCTAGCTCCTGCTGCAGTCTCTCTTCATTGATTACGAGCTTTTGTTTTTGCATTATTAAACACTCCCCTTTTTAAAAAAACTGATACTAAAGTGTGCTTAAGTATGTTTTCGTTAAATGTTTAATAAGGTGGAACGACGGTAGTGATAAAATATATGAATATTCAGTTAACATATTAATTATACACCACTGTCTAGGCCTGTCATTAGACAAAATATAAAACCTTTCCTATGAATTATCTTATATTGTGTAAGGGGGCTTAAATTTTCTTACCTTGCCCCGCTGAAGCTAAATATTCTTTGAGTATTTCAATAAACACTTTTAGTCCTTTTGTTTGAAAAAGCGATCGGGTAAGGATGGAAAAGTTGCGTTTAAAAGGCAGTCCTTTCACGTGCATTTCTTCCAAATAGCCATTGGTTAGCTCCTTATCAAGTGCCCAGCGGGAAACTAAACTGATCCCAAGTCCAGCCTCAACCGATTCTTTAATCAGTTGTGTGCTCCCAAATTCCATTACTTTCTCCGGAGTAAATCCATTTATTTGAAACAGCTTATCTGCAGCCTCCCTTGTTCCTGATCCCTCTTCTCGTAGGATCCACGTTTCAGCGGCTAGTTCTGAAAAGCGGATTTCATCTTTCTTTTTCAATAGGGGATGGTGGGGTGCAGCAACAATGACCATTTTATCTTCAGAAACGATTTCTATATTTAAATTATCATTCTTTACCACCCCTTCAATAATCCCAATATCTAATTGATATGAACTCACTAAATCGATAATTTCCTTTGTGTTATAAATCTTAATGGATGGGCTGATATGTGGCGACTGCAGCCTCATACTAGCAATAATATGCGGGAGGATATATTCGCCAAATGTGTAGCTCGCCCCAATTGCAATTGGGCCGCTTGCGTTAGTTGTCAGATCATCTACTAGATAGTGCATTTTTGTATAGAGTGCTACTATTTCCTTGGCATGGTGGTAGACAATCTCACCGGCCTTATTTAAACGGACAAACTTATTGCTCCGTTCCAATAATCTTGTCCCGACAGCATCTTCCAATGCCCGAATATATTGACTGACCGCCGGCTGTGTCATATGTAGTTCCTCCGCTGCTTTAGAAAAGTTTTCTTTTTCCACGACCTTTATAAACACATCTAAATGTTGATCCACCGTTTCGCCTCCCATTTGTCTGTTCTATTTATATCCATTTACTTATTATCCCTATTATATATCTTTATTTTACTTATACATGAATCAGGAGTATTCTAGGGAGAGAAAAATTAACTGAGGTGATAGTTTGGGGAGTGAAAGGGCAACAAAATTACCTTTGAACGAACAGGACTTCCAACAGCAAATAATGCCGAAGCCGAAGCCTTCCGGATGGTTATGGTTATCAGGAATCACCTTTACCATAGTGGTAGCCGCATTCGGTTATCTATTATCAAAAGCCCCTGGCTTTGATCATGTGGGGCCGCTTGCCTGTGCCATTGTGATTGCTGTCTTGTATCGGCAATTTTTTGGTTATCCTGAAAAATTACGTGCTGGGATTCAATTTTCTTCAAAACGGTTATTACGTTTTGCGATTATTTTATACGGATTAAAGCTGAATATTGATATTGTGTTTCATCAAGGACTAGGTCTGCTTGCACGTGATGTAGGTGTCATTGTCTTCGCGATATTATTTACCATTTGGCTGGGGAAGTTGCTGAAAGCTGAAAGCTCTCTCATCCTGCTCCTTGGTGTTGGTACAGGAGTGTGCGGAGCAGCAGCCATTGCAGCCGTTTCACCGATCATCAAAGCAAAGGATGAAGATACAGCAATAGGGGTAGGAATTGTTGCATTGATGGGAACTATTTTTTCCATTACCTATACGATTCTTAGGCCTTTCCTTCCATTATCAGCCATTCAATACGGAATATGGAGCGGCATTAGCCTTCACGAAATCGCCCATGTCGCTTTAGCCGGTGCGCCGGCAGGTCCTGATGGGTTGGCCATCGCTCTTTTAGCAAAATTAGGTCGAGTGCTGCTGCTAATTCCGTTATGCTTTATCTTAATGTATTGGGTAAAAAGGAAAAGTGCTGGGAGCGCTGGGGATACAAGAATTGAATTTCCGTGGTTTCTGATTGGGTTTATTCTGATGAGCCTATTTGGAAGTTATGTACTTGGAAAATCCATTCCGGTATCGAAAACTGCCATGGATGGGGTTGCAAATGCCACAACCTTTATTTTGACTTCTGCGATGGTCGGCCTCGGGTTGAATGTAAGCTTACGCGACCTCCGAACGAAGGCTGCGCGGCCACTGATGGCCATGTTGATTACGTCTGTTATTCTTTCTGTTATTACCTATTTTATTGCTTAAAAAAGTTTAATAGAATACTTTGAACCTCCCACGACTAAGGTCACGGGTGTGCGAGCGGGAATTCATCAATTTGAAGAATGAAGGGAAGCTTCCTAGTGGCAGCTTCCCTTTTTTGCTCATTGCTATTTCTTTTTAGCGTGTTTGCGCATGTCGAAGGCTACAGCGACGATGATGATTAGGCCTTTTACGATGAATTGGATGTATGGGCTTACGCCTAGGAACGCGAGTCCGTAGTTGATGACTTGGAAAATCAACACCCCTGTGATAACACCAGGAACAGTTCCAATCCCACCTGATAGGGAGACACCACCGACTACGCAGGCGGCAATCGCATCTAATTCATACATGTTACCTGTGTTGTTCGTTGCACTACCTACACGTCCAGCTTCAAGGGTACCTGTTAAGCCATAAAGAAGGCCAGCAATCGTGTAGATGATAATTAGATACTTTGCGACGTTTACACCGGAAACTTTGGCTGCTTCCGGGTTGCCACCGATCGCATACATGTTTTTACCGAGCTGGGTTTTATTCCAAATCACCCAAATTATGATTGAAACAATAATGGCATAAAAAATGAGATATGGAAATTCATATTCCCCTAGTTTAAAACCGCGTTGTGCAAAGGTGGTAAACTTTTCGCTCAAGCCCCCAATAGGTTGTGCACCGTATGGCGGACGGTCGAAGTAAATCGAAGATAATCCGTATACTCCAATCATCATACCCAATGTCGCAATGAATGGCGGTACATGAAACTTCGAAACAATCACACCGTTTAAGGCTGCGATTAAGCCTGTTGCAAGCATGGCAATAATAATCGGGACAAACAGTGGTAATTCAGGTAAGTTGGGATACATTTTGTAAGCATAATCCCCAGCCTGCAGCATGGATGCCGAAATAACAGCGGCAAGACCAACCATCCGGCCAGCTGAAAGGTCGGTACCAGCTGTAATTAAAATCCCGGCTACTCCAAGGGCAATAATGACCCTTGATGAGGATTGGGCTAAAATATTGATTAAGTTCGTCATCGATAAAAAGTCAGGAGATGCAAAGACAATCCCGACTACGAGAAGGACTAACACTACATATATGACATTATCAACAAGCCATTTAGATACATTTTCTTTATTTGAAGCCTTTGTGTTCATTCCATCGCCTCCTAGTACAATGCTGCTAATCGCATGATTTCTTCTTGTGAAGTAGAAGACGTCTCTACGATTCCAGCTGCTTTTCCATTACTCATGACTAAAATTCTATCAGTTACACCTAAAAGCTCAGGCATTTCGGACGAGATCATGATGATCCCCTTTCCTTCTGAAGCTAATTGGTTAATAAGTTGATAGATTTCAAACTTTGCCCCAACATCAATTCCCCGTGTGGGTTCATCAAGCAATAATACATCCGGCTTCGTTAACAGCCAGCGTCCGATAATAACTTTTTGCTGATTTCCGCCCGAAAGGCTGCCAATCGACGTTTTTTGCGTAGGCGTTTTCACATTCATGGAATCGATGACCCATTGTGTATCTTCCTTCACTTTTCCGTCTGAAAGAAAAGGTCCTTTTCGATACTGGTCCATGTTGGAGATAATCGAGTTGAAGCTGATGCTTAACTCTGGAAAAATACCAGTCGATCTTCGTTCTTCTGTTACAAGGGCAAAACCGTTTTTGATGGCATGCTGTGGCGAAAGATTTTTTACCATCTTGCCATTCAATTCAATCGTTCCGGATTTCAAGGATCTCATTCCAAAGATGGATTCCAGCACTTCCGTCCGTTTCGAGCCAACAAGGCCGGCTATTCCTAAAATTTCGCCCTTCCTTAACTCAAAGCTTACCTCTGAAAAAGAAGGCTGTGTTTCCGCCGTCAAATCAGATACCTTCAGGATCATTTCTCCCGGCTTGTTTATTTTTTCAGGAAAGCGCTGTGATAAATCACGTCCCACCATCAGCTTGATAATTTCATCTGTGGTTAATTCCTTAGCACTTTTCGTGGCAATATACTGACCGTCACGCATGATCGTTACTTCGTCGGAAATCTTCAAAATTTCTTCCATCTTGTGTGAAATATAGATGATGGCCACATTGTCGCTCTGCAGTTTTCGAATGATGGTGAACAAATGGTTTACCTCATTCTCCGTTAAGGATGATGTTGGTTCATCCATAACGATGATTTTTGAACCGTACGAGACGGCTTTCGCGATTTCCACCATTTGCATCTCCGAAACCGATAAGGTGCTCACCTTACTGCGCGGATCAATTTGAATATCTAATCCTTTGAAAATCGCCTTTGTGTCCTCATACATTTTCTTCTCATCAATAAAGACACCTTTTTTCGGATAGCGCCCAAGCCAAATATTATCCATGACATTGCGCTGCCTTACCTGGTTTAATTCCTGGTGCACCATCGAAACGCCATTTTCAAGTGCCTGCTTAGAATTAGCAAATGCTACTTCTTTTCCTTCAAAGAGAATTTTGCCTTCATCCATCGAATAAATCCCAAATAAACACTTCATTAAGGTTGACTTTCCTGCCCCGTTTTCGCCCATTAAGGCATGTACGGATCCAGCCTTAACCCTGAGTGAAACATTATTAAGGGCGACGACGCCGGGAAATCGTTTGGTGATACTTTGCATTTCAAGTAAATTGGTTGTACTCGCTTCAGACATGTGCGAACCTCCTCGCTTACCCATTTAAAAAATATGAGACTTTGAATAGGAGTCCCATATCTATTGTAGTAATCTTTTATTCAGTCGTTGTCCCGCTTCAGGTCGAAGCAATGCCCCGAACGAAGGAAAAGCAGAATCTTTTCCTTTGTTCGAAGCGCGCCAGAGGGCCAGCATTTGGCAGCCCTCGGACCGGCGCTTCCTCTCAATCTATGCTTTTACTAAAACTTATTTATATGCGTCTTTACCAATTTGAATATTATCTTTTGTTACCTCAACGTAAGGAACACGAACGGCTTTCTTATCGTCAAGCTTCCACTCAGTTCCATCTAATACGTCTTTACCGTTTGCAGCGTTTGCAGCAAGTTCAACAGTTGCTTTTCCTTGGTTTTTCGCATCATTTAAAATAGAACCGACCATTTTTCCTTTTTCAATCATATCAAGTGCCTCTGGAATCGCATCAACACCCACTACAGGCATAAACTTGTCACCAGAGAAGTATCCTGCTTTTTCAAGTGATGCAATCGCTCCAAGTGCCATACCATCGTTATTGGCAATGACAAACTCAATTTTTTCGTTGTATTTTGCTAACCAAGCATCCATTTTTTCAGTTGCTTTCGTTGCATCCCACATTGCCGTATCCATTGCTAACTCTTCTACTTCGATACCTTTTTGTTTTACTGTATCCACAGCAAATTTCGTACGAGCTTCAGCATCTGGGTGCCCTGGCTCCCCTTTTAGTAATACGTATTGAAGTTTTCCGTCTTTGTTTTTATCATACTTATCTTTGTTTGCTTCCCATGCCTTAGCGATTAATTCACCTTGAAGGACACCTGATTCTGATGAGGTTGTTCCAACATAGTACGCTTTATCATAGCCACTTAATACGCTTGCATCGGGCTCTTTGTTAAAGAAGATAACTGGAATATTCTTTGGCTTCGCCTTGTCCACAATTGTTTGCGCTGCTTTTGGATCCACTAGGTTAATAGCTAACGATTTTGCCCCTTTAGCAATAAGCGTATCTACTTGCTCAATTTGTTTCGCTTGGTCATTTTGCGAGTCATTCAGCATCAGTTTTACTTTATCTTTTGCGGAATCTTCCATGGCACGGCGTACGTACGACATGAAGTTGTCATCAAACTTATAGATCGTTGCCCCAACAGCAGGAAGATCGCCGCCATCCTTACTCTTACCAGAATCCGAACCGCTTGTTGAACTGCTGCAACCAGTAGCTAATAGAATACTAGATGCAACCGTTAAAGATAAAATTAACCCCTTTTTCTTCTTACCCATGTTATCAATCTCCTTTTTCTATTTAGTAAAGACCCTGGTAAGCTGCTTTTCAAACCGCTTAACTTAGCCTCCCTGTAAGCCCTTACACATATGGTAACATCGGTGCCGTCATTACAATAGTTCCAATCAATAGCACATTTTTGTGAATATCTAGATTATTTTGTAATCGTTTGCAATAAAACTGTAATATTGGTGAAAAAAACGACCAACCCGCATTATAGCGAATTGGCCTTTGGAAGTTTAACTTACCGTTACTTTTCGGTATTCTGTTGGCGATAATCCTGTTGTCTTTTTAAACACTCTACTAAAATAATTGGGATCCTTGTACCCTACTGAATAGCAGATTTCCTTCAAACTTTTCCCTGGATCGGCCATTTCCCTTTTGGCATGATTGATCCTGATTTCCGTTAAATAATCAATAAAGGTCATCCCAAACCGATCTTTAAATAACTTGCTTAAATAAAACGGGCTAAGCTCCACATATTCGGCCACTAATTCCAAGGTAATTGAATCATCATAATGATGTTCAATATATTCCTTTGCCTTATGAAGCATTCCCTTTGCATGATTGTTTCGCCATACCTGGACCTGCTGGACGATTGACACCAGCTGGGATTTTCCCTTTTCGAACATTACCTGGATATCATCAGATTCATTATCTACCATTGACCGTTCATTGCTGATCCCTAGATCATGAAGCATACGGGAAATGAGAATAAACAATTCATCCAATGACTTTTTCACCATTGGTGCTTTGACCTGCGGATTATCTTTAAGGGTGGTCACAAACGTATCAAAGGTTAATAAAACCTGATTGACATCTCCTTGCCGGACCGCATCTAATAGCTTTTTCTCTATTTCAAGGACACCTGATGCCGAAGCGACTTCCGTAGGAAGGGACCCTTGTTTTTCGCAAAAGTAATATTTCCGATTTGGCATGTTTAACAGCTGTCCAAGTGCTACAACTGCTTCATGATAGGATTTATGTAGCTCATTGGCATGGTTGTATGGGAGACCCACACCAATCCTCAAATCACAATTAAACTGTTCCTGATTGAAAAGAGTAAGCAGATTTTCAATGAATGACTGTGCATTTGATCGAAAATGTAGCTTTTCCGTTGCTTTTTTATATAAAAATAAAACGGGTACCTGTCCATCCGTGATTGGTCCAATCATGACCTGATATTTTTTGACTATTGACTTAACGGCAGCTTTAACCCATGAAAAACAGGTCTGTTTTTCAGTTGGAGAAAGTTCTGTGTTTCCTGTTGCCTGAAAAGAAAAGAGCATGACATGCCCAGAAATAATTTCAACCCCTAACAGCTGTCCCCATTCATCAAATGTCATATCTTCAACCTGATTCATCAGGAGGGAAGTAACCCACTCTTTTTGTGCAATGGAAACAGCCCGTTCCAAATTCTCCCGCAGGCTTTGCTGCTCTTCTTTCTGCCGGCGTTCTTCTAGAATTTCTCCCGAAACGCGCTCTACTGCCGCAAGAATATCCTGTTTACTGCTTGGCTTTAACAGATATTCCTTTACCCCCTGCTGCATGACTTCTTTGGCATATTCGAACGTGTTAAAGGCTGAAACCATGATAAACCGTATGCCGGCATCTAGTTTTTTGATTTCTTTGACTGCTTGGACACCATCAACACCGGGCATTTTTATATCCATAAAAATAATGTCCGGCCGGTGCTGGACAGCCATTTCAATCGCCTTTCTCCCATTTGGAGCCTCTCCAATCACGATTACGTCTTCCCCAGAGGTATTTATTATTTTCGTTAATGCTTTTCGTTCAAGGACTTCATCATCCACAATCAGGATTTTCAACAAGTTAGCTTCCTCCTCTTACCACATTCGGAATCGTCAGTCTAAAATTGGTGCCCTTTTTCAACTCTGATTCAATTTCGACAATGTCGTTCCGTTGGTAAAAGAGCTGAAGCCGTCTAATCACATTTTTTACACCAATACCAGTTGAGTGACCCTTTGATTTTTCAGGTTCGTATACCTCTTCCGAGTCTGCTCCTTCGACATATGTGAGCAATCTTTTCTTCGTAGCCTCATCCATCCCATCCCCATTATCAATCACTTCTACATGGATTCGATCTCGCTTGCGGTAAATGCGGAGGCGGATTTCAGCATTTTCTTCAAAGGATTCGACCCCATGTATAAAGGCATTTTCAACTAACGGCTGAAGAATGAGGCTTGGTATTTCAATATCTAAACAACTGTCGTCGATGTCCGTTGCAAATTCGATCCGTTCGCCAAATCTTGTTTGCTGAATAAAAAAGTACTCCTTCACAATCCGCACTTCCTCTCTCAATGTAGAGGCTTTATTAAAATCACTGAGATTATAGCGCAGAAGGGCTGCCACTGATACAATCAAACGCGATGTTTGTTCCGCTTCTTCTAAATACGCCATCTTTGACACTGTATTCAATGTATTAAACAAAAAATGTGGATTTATTTGATTTTGTAAGCTGCGTAACTCCAATTCTTTTAACAACTTGTCTAATTCTGACTTTTGTTTAATTTCCGTTACAAGCTGTCTAAGATTCATACGCATTTGGTTAAACGTCTCCGTTAGCGGCTTTAGCTCGTCCTTTGTCGTAATTTTAATATCCGCTCCCGACAAATTCCCTTTGGAAATTTCCTTCGCAGCCCTAGATAATAGACTAATCGGCTTCGTGATTCCACCGGAAATCCATAACGCCAGTAACGTGCTCAGAAAGAAGGCCGCGGCAAACAGTGAAATGGACATCAGTTTATAATAATGGCTTTGCTTTTCCATCTGGTCATAGAAGTTTTGGTAGTCCGTTAATTTATTATTTAATAGCGCCAATGTACTCTCCTGCAGGAAAGAAGCAATTTTTAAGACTTCATTAAAATGATCCGAATAATGGTTAATATCATCTTTTTGGAAAGCCCCTACGGTTGCATCACCTTCATCTAAAAAACTATCAATCATATTTTTATAGTTGATGAGGGTTATATCATTGGTATTCATTTCTTGATAGAGTCTCTTTTGATCCTTAATCAGCTTGATCTTTTCTTTGCGATAATCTTCCAAATAAGATTCTTCCTTATCTAAAATATACGCATGCAACTTTTCCGTCATGACATTTGTTCGTTGTGAGATATCATTTAACAGCAGAAATTGTTCAAAGCTATCGTCATATTCATTCAATAGCTTTTCACTGCTATTGTAAAAAATAAACCCAACAGAAGTTAATAAAACTACGAGAACGATAAAATAAAGGAGCAATTTCGATCTGATTCGAAATAACATTATTGAATCTCCTCCATTCGTTCCCTAGAAGCGGGCGGTAAATCTTCTACCCTTAGAATCTTGGTATTTGTATGGATAACGGAAGGAACCTTTTTTCCTTCAATATAATCAATCATCATTTTCACTGATTCATAGCCCATTTCAAATGGCTCCTGAACAACAGTTGCATCTATAACCCCTTCACGAATATATTTTAGCGTTTCCGGCAGGGTATCAAATGCCATGATATAGAGGGGGTCGTTCTTCTTATATTTCTTGACCACTTGAGCAATTCCTATCCCGTCAAGGGCACTTGTCCCGTAAAATGCATTGACTTCGGGGTGTTCCTGCATTATTTGATAAGCCTTTTCCGAAGCTTGAACTCTACTAATTTCTGATTCTTGTATATCGATGATATGAATATCCTTTTCTGACTTTACTGCATCCTGAAAACCCTGCACCCGCTTAATCTGATGATTCTTATAAAAACTTCCCGTAATAATCGCAACATTTGCCTTTCCCTTTGTATCAGCCACAAATGCCCTCCCGGCTAAATAACCGGAATAATAATTGTCTGTTCCGATATAGGCCATTCGTTTACTATTGGAGGCATCGGTATCGACTGTGATGACAGGGATCCCTTCCTCAATGACCCGATTAATTAACGGTGTAAATTGATCGTCACTCAATCCTTGTGTCATGATTCCATCTACTTTCGAGGCCGCTGACATTTCAATCGTTTTTAAATGATCCTCAATATTGGCTTGCTTCGGCCCCACGTATTCCAGCATAACCCCATAATCCTTTGCCGCTGCCTTTGCCCCCTTCTCGACAAGTCGCCAATATTCATTATCAAGCTCCTCCGGAATCAGAACAAAATGATAATGATACGTTTCTTTCGGCTTTTTCTCGCTTGGCAAGTCATGGGTCACTACCTTAATGCCGTAGTAGATCGAAAAGGAGAAACTCACTATGAAAAATAACACACCAAACGTATAGGCCGTAATCGATAATTTGCTCATAAAAAGTCTCCAATCCCTCTGCACATGTAACCGCTACCAGCCTAGATACAAACATTATACGAAAAATCCCAATTTTCGACAATAACAAAAACCCACCAACTATTTGGCGGGCTTTTGGTTAAAAACTACTATTTCGTATGACAAGTTTGGTGGCAATGAAGATTTTTTTGGCAGTCTTTCTGCCATCAATTCGTTCTAACAGTGTATCCACGGCCGTTTCACCCATGAGCTCCGTATACACCTTGACCGTGCTTAAGGATGGGTAAACGTATTTTGAGATGCTGATGTCGTTGACTCCGATGATGTTAACCCTTTCCGGAACCGCGATCCCTTCCTCCAATAGGGCTCTAAGCGCACCGACAGCAATCGAGTCATTCCCGGCAAAAAAGGCAGAAGGCAGATTTTCTCCATGCTGCTGTATGGCCTTGGTCATTAAGGAATGACCATCATCAGCAGAAAAGGTTCCACAATACATAAGCGCTTCATTTAATAACCCTTTCTCTCCTAAATAGCGCTTGAATGCCAGTTCCCTTTGATCCTCAATGATAGAGGTCTTGTCCTTAAAGCCCTCTCTCCCGCCAATATAGCCGATTTTCTCATGGCCTTTTGCAACGAAGTGTTCCAGCACCTTCTCAGTTGCCTTTTCAAAATCAATGACGATTGAATCAAACTGCTCCTCGTCAGGCGAAGAATCGACAAAGACAATATGATTAGTAATGGAATGGAGCTCTTTAACTTGGTTTTCACTAAACTTTCCAATCGCGACCAGCCCTTGAACCTCATCACTCTTCAGCATTTCATAGTTATCCTGAAAGTACTTATCTAATTGAAAGCCAAGTTGCCGGCACCGATTTTCTACGCCAAGTCGGATGGACATGTAGTATAAATCCTCAAGTTCTTCTTTTTCGGTGTACCACTGCAGCAGCGCAATCTTTCCGGACTCCTGTTTGCGCACCGGTTTCTTCTTATACGAAAGCTCCTCTGCTGCTTCAAAAATCCTCTTTTTCGTTTCGTCGCCGACAGAAAGCGTCGTATCATAATTCAACACGCGGGATACAGTCGCAATCGAAACACCCGCAAGTTGGGCAATATCCTTAATTGTAGCCATTCAATCAATCTCCTATTGTGTTAGCAAAAAAACGATATGTTGTTGTGGAATAGTATACTTCCTCCGGCTGTAAAATAACAGACGGAAACTCGGGATGATGAATGGCATCAGGGAGTCCTTGTGTTTCAAGGCAAACACCTAAATAATTTCTTGCCCGAACACCCGCGATCGAGTAAGGAGCTTCTAATTGATTAGATGTATAGAGCACCACACAGGGCTGATTCGTTGTGACTAACATGGTTCGGCCGCTTGCTTCATCACTTAATATAATTTGATTTTCACCCTCTTTTGTAAACATAAGCGGATGATCATACCCGTTCCCGACAAGGACATTCTGTGGATGTGTTGATTTCCTTCCCGCACTTAACCAGCGGCCATGTTGGAAATCAAATGGTGTGTTCTTCGAATGCAACACTTTCCCCGTTGGAATAAGATCGGGAGCCAGCTCTAAAAATCGATCACTATCCAGCTTTAGAACATGTTCAGAACAGTCTCTTTTTAAATTGCCGCTAAGATTAAAGTAGGAATGATTGGTCAAATTGACGATGGTCGTTTGATCTGTTGTTCCTTTAAAGGTAGTCATGAATTCGTTTTTATTATTTAAAAGATAGGTCACGGTCGTATCTAAATTGCCAGGGTAACCTTCTTCACCATTTGGACTATGGTAGACAAATTTCACACCAACTGCATTTTCTTCTTGTATGAATTCCGTCTTCCAAATGACTGAACTAAAGCCTTTTTTTCCGCCATGTATGTGGTTGGGATGCTCATTGTCCGCAAGGAGGTACTCTTCACCGTCCAGTTCAAACCTGGCATCTTTGATTCTTCCCGCTACTCGGCCAACAACCGCCCCGAAATATGGGGACAATTCTACGTAATCCTTAAACTCTTCAAATCCAAGCACCACATTTTCAAAGTTGCCGTGACGATCAGGCACAATGATCTTTGTAATCACACACCCGTAATTTAGACAATTGACAGTCATCCCTGTATCGTTGACAAGCGAATATTCCACGACGGACGTACCTTCATAGTTCCCAAATACTCTTTCTTCAACTTTCATTTATACTCACTTCCTACCTTTTCATAATGATTTGATAAAGCGCAGGAACCCAGCTGCTCCCTCTTCATCACGCTTAAACACACCGGCGTCCTCTAATACTCTCAAAAACTTCTTCCCTACTTCTTTGCGCACAATCGCTTCCACATTGGCTTCATTAATAACTGCCTGATAGCTTGCCTTTAATTCTTTTGCCCACTCCAAATGATAGTCGGCAACCTGTGCATCGGCCCTGCCTAGGATGAACCTTTCTACCTCTTCAAGTTCCACCTTCAAACGAGCCGGTAAAACGGCTAGCCCCATCACCTCAATTAAGCCAATGTTTTCCTTCTTAATATGATGTACA
This sequence comes from Neobacillus sp. OS1-2, assembly GCF_030915505.1. Taxonomy (GTDB): domain Bacteria; phylum Bacillota; class Bacilli; order Bacillales; family Cytobacillaceae; genus Neobacillus. The sequence goes on along the minus strand of NZ_CP133265.1, from coordinate 2,508,287 downwards.
TCTGAATGTGGATGAAAGATCCCAAGTGGATGCTTCTTATTTGTCCGGTTGTTACGAAGGACCAAATCCAGTTCAAACAGATCACCATTCTTCCGAGCAATCGGTGTAATCGTGTTATGCGGCACAGCACCAGTCTTCGCGAAGATACCTACCGTTTCATCACTGTAATTTTTCCATGTCGCTAAAATATGTGCTCCCGCATCTACAAGTGCTTCGACATTTCCAGAGCGGAGACGAATCACCGACATTGGCCATTTGACAACAGCACACTCCACTTCCGGAAAATTCCCGATTGTAAACGTCCAATCCTCATCAGCCTTCGCCATTGCAAATGAATAATTCCCGCCTTGATAATGCTCATGCGATAAAATCGAGCCGCCAACAATTGGTATGTCCGCATTGGATCCAAGAAAGTAATGCGGAAATTTCTCAACGAAGGATAAGAGTCTTGCAAACGTCGCCGGGCTGATCTTCATATCCGTATGTGTTTCCGATAACACAATACAATGCTCGTTATAGTAGACATATGGAGAATATTGCAAATACCAATTCTCCCCCACTAAATCCACCCGAATCATTCGATGATTGGAGCGGGCTGGGTGGCCGATTCTTCCCGCATATCCTTCATTCTCAATACAGAGGAGGCAGTTCGGGTAGTCCGTTTTTTGGACCGCACGCTCCATTGCAATACTCTTTGGATCCTTTTCCGGCTTCGATAAATTTATCGTAATATCTAAATCGCCATATTCCGTTGCAGTCTTGTATTCGATATTTTGACGAATTCGCTTCATCTGGATATAGTTGCTGTTTTTACTTAACTCATAAAAATACTGTGTGGCCTCATGAGGGGCCTGGTTATATTTTTCGTAAAAAACCTGATTCACCCTAGAAGGCCTGGCCATAAAACAGTTCATGATTTTACTAGCAAGGACTTCCTTTTCGTCAAAAATATCCTCAATGATTCCTTGTTCGCAGGCATACCCGACGATTTTCTCAAGCAGGTCTGGAATATCCAGCCCCTTGCCCGAAGCAACTCCCGTTTCCTTATATTCCTGTAATTGAAGTAACCACAAAACTTGATTCCGGGCATATATTTCATCTTCCGGTTCAATTAATTGAGTGGCAAGTGCTTGTGTGATTAATTGGTGGATATATTGAAATATCATCCTAATCCCCCCGATTCTTAGTCATTATTAGGAACCTAGTTCAATTTCTTTGGCCCCGTCACCAATGCTGGCAACATAAAATTCAGCCTCGTAACCAATCCTTTCAAGATACACAGCACCCACATTGGCAATAAACGTTTCAACTTCTTCGTTCTCCACGACGGCGATGGCACAGCCGCCGAACCCAGCTCCTGTCATCCTTGCCCCTACTACTCCGGGTTGCTTCCAGGCAGCTTCCACGAGTGTATCTAGTTCCTCCCCAGTTACCTCATAGTCGTCTCTTAGTGAAATGTGCGATTGGTTCATCAATTGGCCAAACGCCTTTAGATTTCCAGCCTTTAACTCTGCTAATGCCTTCAATGTTCTTACGTTTTCATAAACCGCATGTTTTGCCCGCTTGCGGACCGTTTCATTGGGTATTAATGATTGGCTTTCATCAAACTCAGACTCCGAGAGCTGTCCAAGTGCTTCAATTGGAAGTCTTGACTGTAGCTGTGCTAGTGCCTCTTCGCATTCCGCTCTGCGTTCGTTATATTTAGAATCCGCTAACTCTCGGCGCTTGTTCGTATTCATGATGATGATTTTGTGACTTTCCAATTGAATCGGTGCGTATTCATATGTAAGCGTCTGGCAATCTAGTAAAATACCTGCATCCTTTTTACCCATTCCCACTGCAAATTGATCCATAATACCACTGTTAACACCAATGAATTCATTCTCAACCCTTTTGCCTAGCTTGATGAGATCAATCCGAGTAATCTCCAAACCAAAAAGTCCGGCAACAAGGACTCCCGTTAATAGTTCAATCGAAGCAGAAGATGACAGGCCTGCTCCATTTGGAATATTGCCCTTGATGACGCACTCAAAGCCTGTGGGAACTCCATACCCTGCTTCAAGAATGTAGCGGATCATCCCTTTAGGATAGTTCGCCCAATTGTGTTCTTTATCATAATCTAGTTGGTTTACATTAAACTCAATAATCCCTTTATCAGAAATATTTTCTGAGTACAAGCGGATTAGTTGATCCTCACGCTTCCTCGCAACCGCATAGGTTCCGTACGTAATTGCACATGGAAATACATGACCACCATTATAATCAGTATGTTCACCAATTAAATTTATCCGGCCCGGAGCAAAGAAAGCACGCTCTGGTGTAGTATTGAATATTTCTTTAAATGTTGTGATTAGTGCTTTAACGTTCATTTTCATATCCCTCCAATGAATGTAATCCCTTTCACTTTTATGAAAAATTACTACCGTCCTTAACACTATTTTACTTCTGATGATAAAATTATTCAATAATTTTACTAAAATTTTTACTAAACTTTTTCGCAAAAAAAGAGCCTGTTCCCCAGGCTCTTTTCAAATTGAAAACTAGATTCTTTCAATCCTAAATTCAAATTCCATCTCTCTGTCGGCATCAATCAGGTGTTCATCATGAACGGGCGCCCCCCAGCTGTCATCCCCGCCTACCCCCATCTGTCTGCCGGCCACCGTTACAACGGTATAATGGATATTCGGAAGCTCGTATACATGATGGGCAGTTTCAAGTTCGAATGCCGTAAATGGCGAAACAGTGCATTCCAACGGTTTGCCAACTGAGGAAATTTTCATCCCTTCGCCATTACTGTTTCTAACGCAGACATGGCGGACTCCAGTTCGATTTCCAGATTCTTGTGGCATCACATACCCTGATAAATTGTCTTTCACCTGATTGGTAAAGATACCAAGTCTTGCCCCCATCGACCGATCACAGTAATTTTCCTCAGGGCCCATCGCATACCACTCTAGCTGGTCATAATCTGCCGGCACCTTAAACGATACGGCAAAAATCGGCAGCTGCGGCAAATTCTCAGCCCCTTTATACGTATTTTTCACACGGACACTTCCATCGGCAAATACGGTATAGACGGTAGTAACCTCAATGTCAGTGTTAATCGAGAATTTATAGGAAAAATACACTTCGACATGATTATTGTGTTCTTTCATCTGGATATCCACACATTTCCTCGCTAAGCTTGCTGCATACCAAAGCCCGGAATGAAAGCCTTGTGAAAAGCCTCGGTCATTGTCTGTTGTTGCCCTCCAGAATAGAGGTGTCGGGGGCTGGGCCATCATTTCACGACCCGCATATCTTAAGGACACTAAACTTCCCACCTGCTTCGAAAACATTACTGTGAAATCTCTGCCATGAACGCCAATCTGGACATCACCCTGTACAATCCGCAAATCTCCACTTGGTACCCCCAATTCTTTTGAATCTTTTTGAAAAATAAATTGACCAAAGGCAATCTCATAGCCTGTTTCCGCCCAAACCATGTTTTCCTTTAGTTTTAATGAGGTTTGAATAGAATACTCACCCGAATCGGCTGCAATGTTGGAAGGCCAAGTAAATTCGAAACGGCCATCATTTTGGGGTTCAACGGCTGTAATCATAGTATTTCGGTACAATTCCTTCCCCTCAAGGAAGAGCGCATATTCCAATACAAAGGCTTCTGTATTAGAGAAAAGACTTTCATTTTTGATTGTCACACCTGTTTGGTCAGTCACAAGCTTGAAGTCCTGGTATAAAAATTTAACTTCCTGCATTTTCGGAGAAAGCACACGATTGGCATACACAATGCCATTTGTACAAAAACCGTAATCCGTAGGCCGATCATCAAAGTCACCCCCATATGCCAGGAATTCGTTACCGTAACGATCCTTCTTATAAATCGCCTGATCAATATAATCCCAAATAAAACCCCCTTGATACATCGGGTATCTCTGCTCCAAATCCGTATACTTATACATGCCGCCAAGCGAATTTCCCATCGCATGCATATATTCGCAGCTAATGTATGGCTTCTCTGGATTGTCGTTCAAATATTCTATAATATCAGAAGGCTTAGCATACATCCGACTTTCGATATCGCTCGTGTCATTGTAATCACGATTATGGAATACTCCTTCATAATGCACCAGGCGGCTCGGATCAACTTTTCTGAAATAATGAGAAACGTTTAAGATCACCTCACCCGCGTAGGACTCGTTCCCACAGGACCATATCAAAATTGAAGGATGGTTTTTATCCCGTTCCACCATCGATATGGCTCGATCCATGATAATATCTTGCCAATCCAGCTTATTCCCTGGGATGTTCCATGAGGGTTCAACGGCCCCCATCTTTTGCCATGATCCATGGGTTTCAAGATTCATTTCATCGATGACATAGATTCCGTATTCGTCACATAATTCATACCAATATGTTTGGTTCGGATAATGAGATGTACGAACTGCATTTATGTTATGCCGCTTCAGTGTTTTAATATCCCATAACATATCTTCCTTCGTAACGGCACGGCCGCGGCGGGGATTAAATTCATGGCGATTTACTCCTTTAAACACAATCCGTTTTCCGTTTAGACGCATGATTTTATCGACGAGTTCAAATCTTCTAAATCCCACTCGTTGCGGAACAACTTCTACTAAACTTCCAGACTCGTTATAGATTTGAATAGATAATTTATACAAATAAGGACTTTCCGCACTCCAAAGCTTGGGATTATCAACAGACATGTTTATCGACCAATTTCCTTCGATCTCTCTCCCATCTGCAGATGCAACAAGAACGCCCATGGCATCAACTAATTCAGCGGTTATTTTTAAAGGAGCTGATCCTTGGAGCAATAGATCTGCTGTAAGCATTCCTTTTGTAAAAGTTGCATCCAATTCCGGGTGAACATGTACATCGCTAGCATGAATTTCCGGAACGGTATACAGATAAACATCACGGAAGATTCCTGAAAATCGCCAAAAATCCTGATCCTCTAGCCAACTTCCTGTACTCCGCTGATAAACCTCAACGGCAAGCTTATTCTCTCCATCCACTAGAAACGGGGTAAGGTCAAACTCTGCCGGTGTGAAGGAGTCCTCACTATAACCGACAAACTCCCCGTTTAACCAAACATAAAAGGCCGATTCTACACCTTGAAAGGAAATGTACAATGGCTTGTTATGCATATGAGTGGGGATGCTAAAAAATTTCACATAGCTACCAACTGGGTTATGATCTGTAGGAATTTCTGGAGGACGAATTTCGTTATGACCGTCCCATGGGTACATCGTATTTACATATTGCAGCTGACCGTAGCCCTGCAGTTGAATATGCCCGGGAACGGAGATATCTCCCCATCCTGAACAATTGAAATCGTGTTTGTAGAAATGGGCGGGACGGTTTTCTGGATTAATACTATAAGTGAATTTCCAATTTCCGTTCAAATCATGCCGCATCTTCATTGTGGCAGCAGCTTTTGCTTCCTCCATTGTTTCGTAATAAACATGGTCAGAATGGGCGGGGAGGCGATTTACAGCAAATACATTTAGATCTGTTAGCCAGTCTATTTTTGGCATTATTGACATATGTATCCCACTTTCATTGCTTTATATAGTATATAAAAACTATTTTACAGACTATTTAGGCGTTTTCAATAAATTTAATGAATCGATTGATGCGTTTTCATTCACAAAATTGAAGCAATCAATTGATTCATTTCCTATACGCAGACTCACTATCACAGCAAAAAGGCATCATCAAATCGATAATGCCCTTTTGCTGTGTCCACCACAGGTGGAAAGGTGTCCATAAGTGGTGCCTGACACCCTTTAATAGTTCTTCTTATTTGGTTTGCTGATCCAAGCGTTGAAGGGTGCATAAGTATTGGACGGGAGGACTCGGAACATTGGGATACTTCGCTGATTCGGGGGTAGGTTTAGTTGTTGATAGATAAATTGATCGTCAAATCCAATCTTCGCTGCATCCTCATTCGTACAACCATAGTACACTATTTTTAGTCTCGCCCAAAAAATAGCTCCAAGGCACATCGGGCACGGCTCACAGCTCGTATAAAGTTCACAATCTGTTAATTGAAAGCTATTCAAAACCTTACATGCTGCCCGAATAGCTTGCATTTCGGCGTGTGCAGTCGGATCCTTTATGGTGGTCACCTGGTTACGCCCGACACTAATCACCTGCCCATTTTTAACGATTACGGCTCCAAACGGACCACCACCGTTAGTAATGACATTGTCATAGGCCACATCAACCGCCATCTTCATAAATATTTCTTCCCTCATGATCTGCCCCCAATCGTTTAAGACGCAACCTTCATCCTAAAGATATTATCCGATCAGGGGAAAAAGAAGGGAAAATTAATTACACTTTATACCAACAAAAAAAGGGTGACAGGCACCGCATGCGGTGCCTGTCACCCTTTCCACCATTTACACATTATTAGCCTAGTTTTCTCTTCGGTTTTACATTTGTTGGGGCGGCTTCCCATGCTTCTACGTTTTTAAGCCCTTCTATATTAGAAGTATAGAATACTGGATTTTGACCGTTTGCCTTTTGCTTTTTATAATCGGCTAGTGCCGCGAAAGCAATTTTCCCAAGAAGAAGAACTGCGATTAAGTTGATAATCGCCATTAGTCCCATGAATAAATCGGCTAGGCTCCAAACAAAGCTTAGTTCCGCCAGTGAACCGAAGGCAACCATTCCAACTACTGCCACACGGTATAGGTTGAGAACTACCTTGTTATTTTTTATAAAATCAATATTGGATTCACCATAATAGTAGTTGCCGACCACAGAACTGAAGGCAAATAAAAATACGATGACCGCAAGGAAAATCCCTGCCCACGATCCTAATGATCCCTCAAGTGCATTTTGCGTTAAGATAATTCCATTTCCTTCTTTAGACGTATAAAGGCCTGATAAAAGAATAATAAATGCGGTCGAGCTGCAAATAACAAGAGTGTCGACGAATACACCAAGCGATTGAATCAAACCTTGTTTGACAGGGTGGCTAACTTCTGCTGTAGCTGCCGCGTTCGGTGCACTACCCATACCAGCTTCGTTTGAAAACAATCCACGTTTAATTCCGTTCATCATCGCGGCACCAATTGCTCCCCCAGCTGCTTCTTTAATGCCAAAGGCACTTTCAAAGATCAACTTAAACACACCGGGAATTTCAGAAAGATTTGTCACCATAATATATAAGGCAATTAAAATATAGGCACCTGCCATAACCGGTACCATCCATTCTGCCACTTTGGCAATTCGTTTAAGTCCACCAAAAATGATCACTGCCGTAATAACAGATAGCACAATCGCCACTATCGTTTTATTAAATCCAAAGGAATTGTTTAATGAACTTGTAATCGTGTTTGCTTGAACAGAGTTAAAAGCCAGTCCAAACGTGAGTGAGATTAGGACGGCAAATGTGACCCCCATCCAGCGGGCATTTAATGCTTTTTCCATATAATAAGCTGGTCCGCCTCGAAAAGTGTCTCCATCCTTCACCTTGAAAATTTGCGCCAGAGTACTTTCCACAAATGCAGAGGCCGATCCAATCAACGCAATTAGCCACATCCAAAATACGGCTCCCGGTCCGCCGGTAGTGATTGCAATCGCTACACCTGCCAGATTCCCCGTTCCAACGCGCGAGGCTGTGCTGATACAAAAGGCTTGAAAGGATGATATCCCCTTCTTATCGCCTGTTGCTCCTTCCCCCATTAAGCGGAACATCTCGCCCACCATTCGGAACTGAACGAACTTTGACCGGAAAGTAAAATAAAGCCCTGAGCCAATTAATAAAATGATTAGAACATATGACCAAAGCAATGTATTGGTTCCATTCACAAAACTTTCAATTATCTTCATTTTCTCATCTCCCTCTTTATCTCTTTTTGATATACCGATATAATTTAACAAATTCTCAGAAATATGGCAATGTATGAAGTTTCCAGTGGTGGCGATTACTTGAATAAACCGGCAGCAAGCCAATTTATCGAAAGTTGTTTTTTGAAAATATGATATAATCACAATAATGTAAAAAAATAGTCGTTATACACAGAAATATTATGTAAAATAGAAGTACAGGTTCGGCATTACCTTGCCCTGTAAATTAAAAGCGTATATTGGCTTACTTCATCAAACTTTTGGAAGGGATTTAACTACGATGGTTAAAGCAAGGTTATACGACACAACGCTCTTTCTGACTGCATTGGTAATCGCTTTTAGTTCATCCGGACTTTTGGTTACCAATTCCAACTATATAAAGACCTTACTCATATTCTGGTTTTTTGCTAGTTTATACTATCGTCTAAGGGTATTTTACAAAAATGGCAGTATCAATATTGACTATGGAATTAGTTATGATTTAGCAATGGTGCTTTTTGCCGGGCCGCTCGGCTTATTTGTATTTGAGACGATTTATCGCTTTTCGGTTTATTTTTATCGAAAGTGGACTAAAACAGCCGATCCCAGCGAATTTTTTGATACGTTTTATAATATTGGCTGTTTTGTTATTACTAACTCACTGGCCTTTCTACTATTCCAGTACTTTCATAGTAGTTTCGAAACACTTCCCTTTGGCTTCTGGATCCTGATCTTCTTATTGGTTTGTATTTCCTCCTATTTATCTGGTACTTTCATGGTGATTGTATTTATTATTTTGGGCGAGCTGCAATCATTTAAGGAAGGGTTCGAGTTTATTTTTAAAAGTATAAGCTTGCTTGATTACGGCAAGGTTGCGATCACCAATGGCCTGCTGCTGCTATTTCTCCAAGACGGGAAATGGGAATGGTTGATTAGCGTATTTATATTGAATTACATCGTTAGCCGCTCGTTTTATTCAAAGTCTCAAAGTATTCAAAATAAACTTGAACGAGACCAATTTGAACAAATGGCCTATACGGACTTTTTGACTGGCGTTTCCAACCGTACCTTCATGGATAAAAAAATGGCGGAATTAAATCAAACAGGTGAAAATATCGGCATTGTCGTATGTGATATTGATAAATTCAAGAGAATTAATGATAGTTTCAATCACGCCGTGGGCGATAAAGTGATTCAGCACTTTGCGGCTGCCTTAAAAACCTATCTCTCGAAAGAGGATTATTTGTTTAGAAGCGGCGGGGAGGAATTTACGCTTTGTCTAAGAAACAGAAGCTTTGATCAGACGGAGAAGCTTGTGAAAAGGATGCAAAAAGGACTTGAACGCAATTTAGTCAATGTGGAGTTCAACGGGGCGGAGATTTCAATTTCCTATACAGCTTCATTTGGTCTCTATTTCTATAAAGTTCATGAACAGCTCTCCATGGAAAAAGCCTATATTCTGGCAGACCAACTAATGTTCCAATCCAAACAATCCGGAAGAAACAAAGTTTCCGCCATAAACGGCCTCTCCCCCTCAAAAGCAATCTAACAAAAGAAGCGGATCAACCACCCGCTTCTTTTGTTTTGGTGTCCACCCTATGTGGACAGTGTCTTTTTATGGTGCCTGTCACCATTATGTTATGATGCACGTTTTAAATGTTTGAAATGCCCTTTTGAGAGGATGGTTTTTTCTAGGCGATGGGCCATGATTCCGGCGCATACGGCAAGGATGATGTCCTTTGGCAGCGGGGCGACCATCCATAGCCATGCCATTTTATATGTAAATCCTTCCGGTGCTGCCGCCCAAAGTTTATATGCATAGTACATCCAGTTTGTTCCGAATAGATAGTTTACTGCCATTCCTAGTAAGGATGCGATGATAAAGGCGGCCATACTTTTCTTCTTCTCGACAATCTTTCCAATGATAAAAGCAGTGAAAATATAGGAAATAATAAAGCCGAAGGTAGGCCTAAAGATAATGGAAGGACCTCCGATAAAACCGGCAAAGACCGGAACCCCCACAAAACCCACTAACATATAAACAGTCATCGCTATCGATCCTAACCGGCTGCCCAAAATAGCCCCTGCTAAAATAGCAAAAAAAGTTTGCAACGTAATCGGAACCCCGCCAACTTGTAAAAACGGAGCTATCGTAGCAATGTTCGCACCAATGGCCATTAGTGCTACAAACATTCCCGCAAGCGTTAAATCAAGTGCCCTTAATTTCTTCATATTCGTTCCCCACTTCAAAAATGAAATAATTTCTTATAACTCTAAAATAAATGGTGGGATACATCATTGTCAACCAAAATATATCGTTAGTTAACAATTAAAAATAATATAGCTTCCTGTGATGACAAACCAAAGTAGTGGATTGTTGATATTTTTACCCTTTACCGCTGTAAATGACAAAATTGACCGAAAATTCGACAAAAACCCTTTGACATACTCCAAAATTAAAGGTATATTAAGATAACGAAATAATTATCTGAATTTTTACAATAGTGATATTGTTTAGGAGGAATTACTTATGGAAAATCGACAGCAATGGGGATCAAGATACGGCTTTATTATGGCAGCCGTTGGCTCGGCAGTCGGATTAGGGAATATTTGGAGGTTCCCTGCTGTTGCCTATGAAAACGGTGGAGGGGCATTTTTCTTACCTTATTTATTCGCCTTATTAACCGCAGGAATCCCCATTCTCATAATGGAATTTACCATTGGACATAAATATAGAGGTTCGGCACCACTTTCACTGTTTCGGATCAATAAGAAGGCAGAATGGCTTGGTTGGTGGCAGGTTCTAATCTCCTTCGTCATTTGTACCTATTATGCCGTCATCGTGGCGTGGGCGATTAAATATACCATCTTTTCATTCGGTACACAGTGGGGCTCAGATCCAGGTAAATTCTTATTTGGAAAAGTATTAAAATTATCCGATAAGCCCGGAGAGATTGGAAGTTTGGTTCCGGGTGTCGTCATTCCGTTGCTATTTGTTTGGGCAGTTACTCTGTTTGTTCTTTATCGAGGCGTGTCGAAAGGAATCGAAAAACTAAATAAGATCTTCCTTCCCACCCTTGTCGTTATGTTTATGATCATCGTCGTTCGTGCTGTAACACTTGATGGTGCAACTGAAGGTTTAAATGCCTTCTTTAAACCCAACTGGGATATGATTTTTAACGGAAAAGTATGGATCGCAGCTTATGGACAAATCTTCTTCTCGTTATCCATCGGTTTTGCCATCATGTTAACTTATTCTAGCTATCTACCAAAAAAATCGGATATTAGTAATAACGCATTTATTACGGCTTTTGCTAATTCAGGATTCGAATTGCTTGCAGGAATTGGTGTTTTTGCTGCATTAGGATTTATGGCGAAACAGCAAGGTGTACCAATTGATGAAGTGGTTAGCAGTGGTATTGGACTTGCATTCGTTGTTTTCCCTAGCATCATAAATGAGTTTCCTGGCATGAATGGATTATTCGGAGTCTTGTTCTTCCTTTCCCTTGTTTTTGCCGGAATGACATCACTGATCTCCATTGTAGAGACATTTGTGGCTGGCGTTCAGGAAAAATTCAATGTATCGCGGACAAAAGCAGTATTGACCGGTGGTCTTGTCGCTACTGTTATCTCATTACTCTTTGCCACAAACGGCGGACTTTATTTACTTGATGTGGTCGATTATTTCATTAATAACTTTGGTGTTGTTTTAGCAGGCTTAGTAGAAGTACTATTAATTGCTTGGTTCTTTAAGGAATTAAACGGTTTGCAGTCGCATACAAATGAGGTTTCTGATATACGGATTGGTTCATGGTGGAAGGTGTGCATCAGTTTCGTAACGCCGCTCGTGCTTGGTTACATGATGTTTGACAACATCCGCCAGAACGTAAAGCAAAATTACGAAAGTTACCCGACATCCCTTATTCTTTATGCCGGATTGTTCGTAGTCGCGGCGACCATCGTTATCGCCATCCTACTATCCATAAAAGGTTGGAATTCTTCAGAGAAAACGTCTGAAAAAAAGGAGGTTGCTTAACATGTCAGCCAGCGCATTAACAATGATGGGAATCGGAATGGTCATCATCTGGGGCGGTTTAGCAGCAAGTATCCTCAACGTTGTCAGAGTCTCAAAGAAAAAATCATAACCTGTTTCAGTTAAAAACATAGAAAGGATTGGGCGAAGAAAGAAAATCGCCCAATCCTTTTTATTTATGGCGGCAGTTTTTGCAGACTTTGATGGTTTGGTTTGTCTCTGTCTTATGTGGATACAGGAGTTTTACTCCAGTTCTTTCGCACAGCGGGCATGTCCCACGTCCATTTGCAGGAAGATAGCTGATCGTCTTTCCTCGGTTTCTTTTTGCCATTCCCCATCATTCCAATCAATATAAAGTTCGTTTCTTTATTAAATGATGGACTGGCACAAATATTGTTAGGCAAATAATTGTTTTTGAGCGGAGCTAATGCCCTTGAAGGTTGCACGACAATAAACCACTTTCCATAAGATAGGAATAAGAATTACGACTAATTCGAAGGGAAAGATGTGGTGCATAATTATGAAGAATCCCCCGGCTTATCATCATTCGTTTCAAAATCTTCAAGAGAATGATTTGCCGTTCGAACAGGTTTTTGAACGAATTGTTACATTTATGAAAAGTGATCCGAAAGGGAATTTTCGCCTAATGGTGGGAACAGATTCACAAGTGCATAAATCATATACCCTTTTTATCACGGGCATTGTCATTCAAAATAAGGGAAATGGTGTGTGGGCATGCATTTCAAAGATGAAGGTTCCAAGGAAAATGATGCATTTACACGAGCGGATTTCTTTAGAACTCTCATTAACCGAGGAAATCGTCTCGATGTTTACGGAGGAAAGGAAAAATGAATTGATTGCGGTCGTCCTCCCTCATTTATACCAAGGGGCGACGTTTACAATGGAAGGGCATATCGATATAGGCGCAGGCAAACGAAATAAAACAAGTGAATTCGTCAAAGAAATGGTCACCCGCATGGAATCCATGGGAGTAGAACCAAAAATCAAACCCAACGCCTTCGTCGCCTCAAGCTACGCGAACCGGTACACCAAATAAGCGCATTAAAGGGTGTCAGGCACCACTTTCGTGGTGCCTGACACCCTTGCTACGATAACCATATTAGATATAGTTCAATTCTACCTTTACGGTGGTACCTTTACCGAGCTGGCTTTCGATTTTCATGGTGCCGTTATGTTCTTGGATGATTTTGTTACTGACCGTTAGGCCAAGTCCAATTCCTTTATCCTTGGTCGTGTAGAACGGTGTCCCCAAATAGCCCATAACCTCGGTATCGATGCCAATACCTTCATCGGTAAATCCGATTTGGACTCTCTTCTCCCCCACCTTTTGCACATCGATATGTACAGTCCCGCCGAACTGCATCGATTCAATGGCGTTTTTCAAAAAGTTAACAAAAACTTGTTTCAATTGGTGCGGAATACAAAGTAAATCAATCTCATTTGTATGGTAACGATTTATGATTTGCACATTATGCAGCAATGCTTGTGGATGGAGAATTTTAACCGTGCTCTCAAGAATGGTATGTAGACTTTCCCGCTCAAATTGAATCGCTTGTGGTTTGGCAAGGGACATAAATTCGTTGACAATCATATCGATTCGATCAAGTTCATTCATGATAATCGATAAATAGTCCTCTTGCTTTTCCTTATTGGTTGTCCCCTTTAATAGTTTCGAAAACCCCTTTAAGGAAGTCAATGGGTTACGAATTTCATGCGCTACTCCGGCGGCTAATTGACCTGTGATAGAAAGGCGGTCTAAATTACGGAGCGCATCATCGTTTTTTATCCTGTCCGTAATATTCCGACCAACTGTAACAAAGGATTCAATCTCCCCCTGCTCATTATGAATGGGGGAAATGGTGGTCTCAGAATCGATTACATCATTAGTGCCTGTTTTTATTTTTATCTGAAATAGCCGGGGCTCACCTGTTTCAGATATTTCCTTACAAATAGTATCAAAATACTCTATTTCCTCCGGTAAAATAAGATCATATGCTTTTTTGCCGATCAGTTGCTCCGGTGTAAACCCAATCCCTTTTTCATGTGAGGGTGATGCATAGACAATTTTCTTATCCTTTGAATAAAGCTTAATCATATCTGCTGTATTTTCGGTAATTAATCGATACAATTCACGCGTTCTTTTCAATTCTCTTTCCATATTTAACCGCTCAGTAATATCACGATAAACGGCGATAATGGCAATGATTTCACCCTTTAAATTTCGAAAAGGAGAATAGGAAACAGCAACATCAAGAATGGTACCGTCTTTATGTTTGCGTTGTGCGTTCATATTATGAAAGGCTTCGCCACGTTTGACTGCCGCCATTATTTCTTTAACAGTGTCAGGATTGGGAAATTCTTCGAATGTTCTCCCTAAAACATCCTCTTCTATATAACCAAAAATCTTTGTATACATAGGATTTATTCGAATAAACCGATTCTCCATATCAACAATACAAATTCCATCTGCCGTACTATTAAGAAAAAGGTCCATTAATTCATCAGGATTATAGACAACCGATTCCTTTTCTTCTCCAAAAATCGGGAAACACTTCACCATAGAGATCGCCCCAAACACATCTAAAATTCTATCAATCTCCATTTTACAGAATTTTTCATTAAAGAAAAGAAGTATTTTCAAAATGGTGCCTGTCACCCTTTATAAGCTTATGACATTAGTTATATTCTTTTATTGGTTTTCTAAGCGGTGGTCTTTCCAAGTAGGTCACCACTCGCCAAATCCATTCCAATGGACCATACGTAAAGTAACGCAGCCAGATGACAGAGAAAATAAACTGGACCGTGTAGATCACTATACAAAGGAAAAAGGTTTGCAGGTAGGTAATATGGTTGAATAGGTTCAGCACATTACCAGCCAGATAGATGAGGGCTGTTTGCGAAATATAGTTGGTCAACGCCATTCGTCCGTAGCTTTTCAACGGAGATAATACCTTTTGGACAAATGGAGATTGGACCAATAAAACTAGGAGCCCCACATAAAACGCCGAAACAATTGGTCCAATTGAAATGCCAATGTTAAGGAAATGTTGTGTCCCTTTAACAGCTGCTTCCGAACCATAACCAAATGAAACCGGAGCGTATTGGTATTGATAGATAAGGCCAATAATACTTAAAACAAGCATAATAGGTGTGAAAAGAACTATATTTTTACGGTTTTGAGAAAGCCGCTCAAACACATGAAATTGCCCTGCTGAAATCCCCAATAACATCAGCGGAAAAACCATAAATAATTTAAATGAAAAGATTCCTAAAACGATAAGCATGGCAGTTCCAAACACAAGATTCACTATCTTATTAGCATTATAGAAAGGCAAAAGAAACAACCCGCACACGGCATAAACCGTTAACGCTTCACCCGGATGGAATCGGACATGGATCAAGCCGATAATAAATAACACGGCGATTCGCCTCAGAAACAAAACATGACCGTTCCTTCCCTTTGCGTTCGCTCGTGTAATAAACATATAAAAGCCAACCCCAAACAAGAAGGTGAAAATCGTATAAAAGCGCCCCTCCACAAATAAATATAAAAACCTCCAGTAAGAAGCATCTAGCGTGTGGGACGAAGGCGGCTTCACAGAAAGCAATGGGATGATATTCACCAGAATAATTCCCATCAGAGCAAACCCCCGCAAATAATCCAGCGTATCAATCCGTTTACTTACAACCATTCCCTCATTACTCACGCCCATAACCTTCTCCCTTTTGGTGTAGTGTTAATGGTGCCTGTCACCCTATCCACTATTGCCACTGTTATATACTCACAAACATGTGTAAGAGGAATGCGGCGAGGAATGCCATGGCCGATATCAGGTGGAATTTGCGGCGAAGGCCAGAAGCTTTTTTGTGCCGCAGGTATCCTGCTACTAATGTGATACCCAGCAACGAAATGGCAAGGTAGCCGCTCCATATCTTTAAATGACCATAGCCAATCAACGGTCCCAATTCGTAAAAGTTAATCAGCGCATGTCCGATAATGACTGTTGCCCCAAGTAGAGCGATCTTAATATGCCACTTCATTAAATAACGCGAAAATTTCGCGAGTCGAATCTTCACTTTCCGCACAGAGGTCTTTCGTATCACTAAAAAGATAAAATACATATTTATATTGATGAAAAAGAGAATGACCGCAACCTGTGCCAACACCTGCCCAGCAACAACCAACGAACTATCATGTGGACGGAAAAACCATATATACACAATTGAAACTACTATTAACAATATATTTACTATGCTCCATAATCGGTGGTACATAAATTCTCCGCCCTCCATTAAAAGTCTAAACGATAAATTAAAAATCTCTCATTAGGATTCTGTTCATATAGATGAGGCAGTTGGACTTCCCCCTTCAACCCAAACGATGTCTGATTTTCTAAAAAGTAAATATAATCCTCAGACGGATAATACAACACCAGTTCAATTTCTCGAACCACCTTCTCCACCGACAGCAGGATATTGTCTACAATCTTCCTAAACACCTGAATGGAAAATGGATTAAAGAAATAAAAGCGATTGTCCCTTGCATCGATCTCATACTCTTCTGCCAAGCAGCAATGAAACTGTATTTGATCCCGTTCCTTTTTCGTCTTCCTTGCGTAATTCCCCTGATTGTCAATCGCGGCCTGATAGAGCGACTCATTCATTTCCACCCCAACCACTTCCGCATGGAAAAAATAATGGAGATAAAAATTCAACCGCCCTTTCCCACAGCCAAAATCAACTACCCGATCACTGCTTTTCACTTCGTAATGGTGAAATAACTCCTCCAACGCACTATATGGGGTCGGTTCATAGGGATGGTAGTGCAACAACTTGTTCGCAAAAGGGCGGGGTCCATCATGCTGGCCGCCCTTTGTTTTAATGTTCAATAATTTATCATAATAATGTTCTTTCATCATTTGCACCTATTCTAGTATATTTAAAACAGAACAATACCACTCTAGATTAAACTATTTTTTTAAAAAAGGACATTATAACCATGATATCCCTTCATTTTCATGATTATCAACTTGAAAAGAGGGAAAAGGTGGTATAATAACGAAAGTTCTATAAGAGATGAATGATTTGTACCGATTACGGATAGATGAAATCATTCCACCTCATTAATCCTCTGTTTGGAAGAAAAATCAAGGAGGTGGTTTCAATTTGAAAATAAAAAAGATATTAAATAACAATGCAGTTGTTGTTACAGATCATAATGAAGAAAAGATTGCCATTGGGGCAGGAATCGCCTTTCAGAAAAAGAAAAATGATATTGTTAACCCTAGTAAAATAGAGAAACTTTTTGTCATGAAGGAAAATGAGAAATTCCAGCAGCTACTCCTCCAAATACCTGAAGAGCATTTTGCCCTTTCAGAGGAAATTATCACCTACGCGGAAGAAGCCCTCGGGGGTAAATTAAACGATCATATTCACATTGCCCTCACAGACCACTTATCCTTTGCCATTGAACGTGTCCGTGATGGAATTAATCTTAAAAATAAGCTGTATCATGAAATAAAAATTCTTTACAAAAAAGAATTTGATATCGGCATGTGGGCACTTAGACATATTGAGAAGAAGACTGGCATCAAAATGCCTCCCGACGAAGCGGCCTTTATCGCCCTGCATCTTCACACCGCGAACCTTAAGGGCGGGGACATGAAGCAAACACTCCGACAAACAGCTATTATTGGTGATATGGTGCAAACGATTAGGGATTACTTACATATTGACATTGATGAGGACGATCTTTCTTATCAGCGCTTAATGACGCATCTTCGTTTTGCAATCTCAAGGATTAGCAATAGGGAACCCAATACCATCGATGATGAAATGCTGAAAATGATTATAACTAAATTCCCGTTGGCCTACAGTTGCGCCAAAGATGTCGCCAACGACCTTGCCCAAAATCATGCAATAAACCTGCCTGAACATGAACTTGGATATCTAACACTTCACATCGAAAGATTAAGAAAAAGGTAATAAAAACGCCTGGACTATACTTCAAAGTCCAGGCGTTTTTGCATCTCTATTTTTTCTTACGGATTTTAACAATTTCATCGGCAACAAATTGGACATTCGTTCCGACAATAACTTGAATGCTTTGTGGACCAACGATATTGATTCCTGGTACACCTGTCGCTTTAATCTTCTTTTGGTCAACTGCATTCATGTCTTTTACTTCCATTCTTAGACGTGTTACACAATTATCAACTGCCACAACGTTTGCGTCGCCGCCTAAGCCTTCATAAATTTGCGCTGCCATCGCAGCAAATTTGCTTTCGCCTTTTGCTACTGAAACTCCTTCAGCATCATCTTCATCATCATCTTCACGACCAGGTGTCTTTAAGTCGAATTTGGTAATGATAAAGCGGAATAAGAAGTAGTAAATCACCGCAAACACTAAACCTTGGACAATTAGCCAATATGGTTGATTTGCCATTGGATTTCGTAAACTTAAGAAAAAGTCGATAAATCCACCACTAAAGGCAAATCCTGCAGTCCAATGGAATGCCGCTGCAATCGCCAATGATAGACCCGTTAAAACGGCATGTACAAGATAAAGCATTGGAGCTAAGAACATGAACGCAAACTCGATTGGTTCAGTAACCCCTGTCAAGAAGGAAGCAAAGCCTGCTGCCAACATTAACGATGCGATTTGTTTTCTCTTTTTTGTTTTTGCGGTATGAACCATTGCTAATGCTGCTGCAGGTAACCCAAACATCATAACTGGGAAGAAGCCCGCTTGATACATACCTGTAATACCTTTTTCACCTTTACCTGATAAGAAGTTCCCAATATCATTGATTCCGGCAACGTCAAACCAGAATACGGAGTTTAACGCATGGTGTAATCCAGTTGGAATTAACAGTCGGTTGAAGAAGCCATAAAGCCCTGCACCCACAGCACCTAAATCAATAATGGTTTTACCAAATGAAACTAAAGCGGTATAGATGACTGGCCAAACAAAGAATAATACGCCAGACACCACTAACATTGCAACCGCTGTCATAATTGGTACCAAGCGTTTCCCGCTAAAGAAGGCAAATGCGTCTGGCAGTTTTACATGACTGAAGCGATTGTACATCATGGAAGCAACAATACCTGAAAGAATACCGATGAAGGCATTTCCGATTTTTGCAAACGCTGGGTCAACCTTTGCTGCATCAATTCCCTCCAGCAATGCAACCGACCCAGTTGAAAGCAAGGTTGTTACGACTAGATAGGCAACCAAACCACTGAGTGCGGCTGAACCATCCTTTTCTTTGGCCATTCCCAGTGCCACACCAACCGCAAAAAGAATCGGAATATTGTCGATTATCGAGCCCCCAGCTTTGATTAAGAAGGCAGCTAACGGACTATCGGCGCCCCAGCCTGTTGGATCAATCCAATACCCAATACCCAATAAGAGAGCGGCAGCAGGTAATATGGCAACCGGTAACATTAACGAGCTACCAAGTTTTTGAAAATACTTCTTCATTTTTTTCCCCCTACTAAATTTTTTTGCTAACCACTAGCCGTCAAAAATACTACAAATGAGATAAATAATTACAGCGAAAAATATGACGAATAGCAGCCTAAAACAGTCCTACTATTTGGTCCATCACCTCCTTAAAGGCAAATTTTTATAAAAGTGAGGCGCTGCAAAAGAGATGCAGCACTTCACAAAAAGCACCATTACTTTGCAGATGCTGTAAAGAGAACTGTCTTACCAGCAGTGCCTTCCTTTTCCTCAGTGAAAACGTACTGCTTCTTACCATCTTGACTATTGGTTATCACAATCGGTGTGATTGTACTTTTAGCGTTTGTACTAATATATTCCCAATCCACTTCTATTAGGAGTTGTCCTGCGGAAACTTTGTCTCCTTCTTTAACGGCAACGTTGAAGCCCTTTCCATCAAGTTCTACAGTTTCTAGCCCAACATGAATAAGAATTTCCGATCCATCCTCAGCATGAATACCAATTGCATGCTTGGTTGCCGCCACTAGAATAACGGTTCCCTTTGCCGGAGAAAGAATATCTCCATTAGTTGGCAACACTGCCATCCCATCACCCATCATTTTTTGACTGAAAACAGGATCTGGAACCTCCTCAAGAGAAAGAATCTTTCCGTTCACCGGTGTATAGAAATCAACAGCTTCTTTTTTGAAAAAATTAAATCGCATAACGATTCCCCTTTGCATTTTTGTATATGGTTCCCAAATGATGTAATAAACAACAAAAAAGGCATGGAGGTACAAATAAATGGACGTTGAAACCCATTCATTTTACCACCATGCCTGATCGTATCAGTAACATGTGATCGATATTTAATTTATAGTTCAATATTACCACTAATCTTCAAAAATGCAATATGCAAACGCAAACATTTTTATAAGGGAAAAGGTCCCCCTAAAATAAGAATAAGTGTTAGACTTCCACAACCCTGGTTAACTTTGAGATAATCTTTTCACAGATTTCATGCGTTTCCAAGGCATCAAATGATGAAAACCTAGGCTTATTGTTTGTTCCAACGGCTCCAATGAAATCAGTGATCATTTGTTCAAACCCTCGTCTGAAAAGCGTTGGTTCCCAGTCGCTGCTGCGAACTTCAATCGCTTCCATGTCTTTTGAAATGACTAGTTTCGATACATTGGAAACAGTCCTTTTTTCTAATGGCCCCATGACCTCAGCCATTTCCTCATTTGTTCCATTATCTCTATTCATAATCCCGATGGCCGTTGCCCCGCCTGAAATAAATTGAACGACAACATGGTACAGTTTATCGCCCTCCATTCTTCCATTTACAATCAGATTCTCAATTGGATGCGGAAATAAATACCTCATCGTGTCGACCACATGAATGAAGTCGTCATAAATAAACGTCCTCGGCTCCCCTGGCTGACCTTTGCGATTCTTTTGGATAATCACCATATTGGCGTCTTTAACTTCCTTCAGTTTCATGTACGTTGGTGCATATCTTCTATTAAAACCTGTCATGAGAGTAAGACCCTTCTCCTCGGCCAGGTCAACAAGTCTTTTTGTCCCTTCGTACTGATCCGTAATGGGTTTATCCACAAACACATGGATGTTGTGTTGTAACAATTGATGGGCAATTTCCTCATGAGTAGAAGTTGAGGAATGAATAAATGCACCCTTAATGCCGCTTTCAATCAAAGATTCGAGACTACTGTGGAGATGATCAAAACGGTATTGGCTGCCAATAGAGCGCAGCTTCTCTTGATTTCTTGTGTAAAAATGAAATTCCACATCTTTTATTTTACTATAGACAGGCAGATACGCCTTTTGCGCAATATCACCTAGTCCGATTACACCAATTTTCAACAATACATTTCCCTCCATTTTTCATACTATTCCATATAGGTAAGCTTACCATAATCTATTAAAAAAGCCTCATCTATCGAAATAGATGAGGAGTAGATTTTATTCTTTTGTCACTAGTTTAAGTGGCGCCGGAATCACTTTATCAACCTTTTTCCCTTGGACAACATCCCGGCCGGCATCTACTGCTAGCTTACCGATGAGCCCTGGCTGTTGGGCTACAGTTGCTTCTAATTTACCTGCTTTAATGGCATTGAGCGCATCATCGTTGCCATCGAAACCAATCACCATGATATCTTTGCCCGAGCTGTTAATCGCTTCAATGGCCCCTAATGCCATTTCATCATTATGGGCAAAAACGGCTTTAATATCAGGATTTGCTTGAATCAGATTTTCCATAACGGTTAAGCCTTTTGTCCGGTCAAAATCGGCTGATTGCTTCGCGGTTACCGTTAATTTCGTATCGGCAACATTATGAAATCCTTTTCCTCTCTCCCGTGTGGCAGAAGCACCCGGAACACCTTCTAATTCCGCGACAAGCACCTTTTCACCTAGCTTATCCACCATATAGTCAGCGGCCATTTCGCCGCCTTTAATATTATCTGAAGCTACCAGGGCTTCCACTTTCCCTTTATCCGCTGAGCGGTCAAGCGTGATGACGGGAATATTGATATTATTAGCTGATTGCACAGCCGTTGAGATGGCGGCGGAGTCCGTTGGATTAATCAGTAAAAGATCGACACCCTGTTGAATCAAATCCTCTACATCATTAATTTGCTTGGCTGAGTCATTTTGAGCATCTACTACTTTTACTTCCATTCCCAATGATTTTGCCTCTTTGATCACACCATCCTTCAAGGAAACGAAAAATGGATTGTTTAAAGTTGAAACGGATAAGCCTATTTTAATATCTTTTAAGTTTTCCTTTTTAGCGGGCTTGGCCCACTCTGGCGGCTGCATAGAACAAGCTCCTAAAAGCAAGAGTGTGAATGACATAAATAGTGTGAGTAATTTTTTCATCAATAAGCCCCTCCTTATGCTGATTTTTTCCGATCAAGTAAGACAGCGATAATAATGACAATCCCTTTGACGACCATTTGATAGAAGGAAGATACACCAAGTAGGTTTAAACCATTATTTAATGTCCCAATAATTAACGCACCAATCAGTGTTCCAAAGATTCTCCCTTTACCCCCTGAAAGACTTGTCCCACCCAATACAACCGCGGCGATGGCATCAAGTTCATAGGACGTACCCGCTGTTGGCTGAGCTGAATTCAATCGTGATGTTAAGATAGCCCCCGCTAAAGCAGCAAGCAATCCGGAAAGTCCATAAATCATCACCTTGACCTTATCTACTTTAATCCCGGAAATCAAGGATGCTTTTTCATTCCCGCCAATCGCATACGTTTTCCGGCCAAACGGTGTCTTATGAAGAATAATAAATAGGATAGCAAATGTAATGATCATGGTAATCGCCGGAACAGGAATGCCAAGGAAATAGCCGCGGCCAAACAATTGGAATAACTGATTGTCGCCTAGTCCTGTAATTGGATTCCCTTTTGTATAAACAAGCGTCAAACCTCTAAAGGCGGTCATCGTCGCTAATGTCGCAATAAATGGAGCCATTTTTCCTTTTGTAATTAATAACCCATTAACCATCCCCATAACCGCACCAAGGATACATCCGACTAGAATGGCAAGAATCGGGTCAACACCTGAGACAATCATCCCTGCTGTTAATGCACTAGACAGTGCCAGAATCGCACCAACGGATAGGTCAATACCGCCCGTTAAAATAACAAAGGTCATCCCAAATGCAATCAAGGCGTTAATAGCTACCTGCCTCAACAGGTTTAAGATATTTAATGGTTCTAGAAAACTAGGGTTTAAAACGGAAACAATGATAATTAACACAATTAACCCAAGTAATGGACCCAGTTTTTGCGTCATTGTATTGATAAAATTGGCTTTACCGACTGGAGCACTTTCATTGATTGCTTTCATCTCACAGACCTCCTGTTGCGAACGTCATAATTTTTTCCTGGGTCGCTTCTTCTTTCGTAAGCTCGCCCGTAATTTTTCCTTCATGGATAACAAGGATGCGGTCACTCATACCAAGGACTTCCGGTAATTCCGATGAGACCATGATGATAGCTACTCCACGGTCTGTCAATTCATTCATTAATTGATAAATCTCCCGCTTTGCCCCGACATCAACGCCCCTGGTTGGTTCGTCTAGAATGAGCACCTTGGGACTGATCCCTAACCATTTCGCGATGACAACCTTTTGCTGATTTCCACCAGATAAATCTCCTACTCTTGTCTCTGCCGATTCCGTTTTAACGGTTAACCGCTTAACCAGCATCTCGACAAAATCGCGCTCACTTTTTTCATTAATAATCCCTTTTGGCGCAAAGCTAAAAAGCGTCGGTAAGGAGATATTTTCTTTTATCGAAAAATCTAAAATTAAGCCTTCATCCTTGCGATCCTCTGTGATAAAGCCAATTCCTAGTTTGACAGCCTGGTCAGGTGATTTAATCGTAACAGGCTTGCCATCCAGCCAAATTTCACCGCTATCCATCGCATCAAGACCGAAAATAGCCCGCATGATTTCCGTGCGTCCGGCACCCATTAGCCCTGATACGCCGACAATTTCTCCTGAACGAACGGAAAAATCAATATGATTGAATACTCCCCTCTTCGTTACCCCTTTAACCTCAAGCATTTTCTCGCCAAGTTTGGATTCGCGTTTTGGAAAGCGGTCCGTCAGTTCCCTTCCGACCATTTTTTTTACAACTTCATCAAAGTTTGTTTCCGGAATTGCCTTCGTATCTACAGTTTTTCCATCACGCATGACGGTGATTCGATCGCAAATCGCAAATATCTCCTCCATACGGTGTGAAATATAGACAATCGCGACTCCCTCTTTCTTTAGTGATGAAATGACCCCAAACAGCTTTTCGATTTCCCTTTCCGTCAAGGCCGCTGTCGGCTCATCCATAATAATCACTTTAGCTTCTGTCATTAACGCTTTGGCAATTTCAATCATCTGCTGCTCACCAACGGAGCATGCCCCCGCCTCTTTGTCCAATGGAATCGTGACAGCCAAGCGGTCAAACTGTTTTTTCGCCAGCGCTTTCATTTCTTTCATTTTTAATAAGCCGAAAGAAGTCTTCAATTCTTTTCCAATAAACAGGTTTTCTAGCACCGTCATATCACGCCAAATATTTAATTCCTGATGAATAAAGGTAATCCCCTTTTGCTCCGCTTCCTTTGGATTTTGGAAATAGGTTTCTTTGCCATCAATCATAATCGTTCCTTTATCACGTGCATGAAGCCCTGTCAGAACATTCATCATGGTTGATTTTCCGGCTCCATTTTCACCCATAAGGGCATGGACCTCGCCCGCCCGTAAATCAAAATCAACGCCTGTTAATACCTGATTGGTTCCAAATGCTTTATAGATGTCCTGCATTACAATTTGCATGTTCATCACCTCAATTTATTAGAAAAATACGCCTGATTGTAAAATGATATTGGCATATGGTGTAATCTCACCTGTTCGGATTACAGCCTTAGCGTTTTTCGTCAGCTGTTTAAAGTCTTCATGAGAAACCTGCTCGGAAATAGCCCCAGCAAATTTCTCTTTCAGGTATTTTGCTGTCTTAGGATTTCCTGCCTCTATTTCAGAAGCGATGATGATTTTTTCAATCACCATATCCTCGGCAACAGCATCCACCACTTCTGTAAAGGTTGGTGTCCCTGCTTTAATCGCTAAATCAATTTTAGCAACGCCTTCAGGAATCGGTAGTCCTGCATCTGCGATAACAATATAATCAGTATGGCCAAGATCGCTCAAAACCTTGGATATATGGCTATTCAACATTCCATGTCGTTTCAATTTAAAGGCTCCCTTCTACTTCAGCGCGTGTCGGCATCCCGCCTTGGGCCCCGAACTTTGTAACAGACAGCGAAGCAGCCCTGTTAGCAAAACGGACAGCCTCTTTAAGTGGTTGACCCTCTGCTAGTGCTACTGCAAATGCTGCATTAAAGGTATCGCCCGCACCTGTTGTATCGACTGCCTCTACTGTAAAAGTAGGGACTAGTACCTCTTGTTCACCATCATGATAGCGGACGCCATTTTTTCCTTCCGTAATAAATAACTTGTTTGGATTCACTGCCAATGCTTCGTGAATATCCTTATTTTGAAAAAGAACAGCCGCTTCCAATTCATTTGGTGTTAAGTAAGCCACTTTCGCTATTACCTCCGCACTGATCGGCCGTGATGGTGCCGGATTTAGCAATAACGGAACATCATTGGCGTGACATAGTTCACTGACATACTCGACCGTTTCTTCCGGAATCTCTTGCTGAATCAGAACTATATCAGAGGTACGAATAACATCAACTGCCTTTTCAACGAAGTCAGGTGTAACCTGATGATTAGCTCCCTTTACGACGATAATACTGTTATCACCTTCCGCAAGGGTTATATGTGCTGTACCGCTTTCTGTATGTGTAACCGGTTCCACATAATCAGTAAAAACACCATTTTCTTTAAAATTAGTTAAAATTTCTTTTCCGAAACTATCATCGCCCACACAGCCAACCATATAGACTTCCGCCCCTAACCGGGCGGCGGCTACTGCCTGGTTGGCCCCTTTGCCGCCAGGCACTGTTTTAAATGATTCACCTAGAACTGTTTCACCTTTATTCGGCCGTCGTGAAGCCGTGACAACCAAATCCATCGAAGAGCTTCCGATGACTGTAACTTTAACCATTTTCCTCAACCTTTCTTGTCGTCTGCCTTTCAATAAATGCCACTGGCAATTGAATATTCTGTTCAAATCCTTTTTCATTGTTTATTAATCTAATTAACAGTTTTGCTGCTTCCCTTCCCATCTCATAAGCAGGCTGCTTGATGGTTGATAATGGTGGAAAAAGTAAGCGGCTAAGCGGGATATCATCATAGCCAATGATTTGAAGATCAGCCGGAACTGATTTCCCACGGCGCAGTGCCTCATGTAAGATAGCTGCGGCAACCACATCGTTACTCGCAATTACACCATCTGTATCCGGATATTTTTCAAATAACTCTTTCGCCCATTTCTCAGCATCGCCGAAAGCAAATGAATCCGTGATAATCACATTGAAATTTACATTTGCCTTAACTAGGCTATTGATTGCCCCTTGAAATCGATCTTGGGCCGTTTGAACTTCAACAGGTCCTCGTAGTAAGGTAATCCGTTTACATCCCCTTGCGACCATTTCATTTGCCGCTATTCCTCCTCCATCTAAACCATCAGCATAAACAGATGGATACTGGTCAGATGTCCGGTCAAGAAAAACAACGGGTAAGGAGAGATTTTCATAATGACTTATATCGGTATGATTTGTTGCTGTAATGATACCGATTACATTATTCTGTTTAAATGTTTGAATATAATCCCGTTCCTTACTTTTCTTCTCATCCGCATTGCCAATGATCAGCCTAAAATCACATGCTTGCATCTCATCCTCGACACCGCGTGCCAATTCAGGAAAAAACGGATTGCGAATGTCCGGCAGTAACAGCCCAATTAATCGTGACTTTTTCTTATATAACGATCTGGCCACTTCATTTGGTTTATAATTTAATTTTTTTATCGCTTCATTTATTAGCTTCCGTGTGTCTTCATGCACATACCCATTATCATTTAATGTTCTTGATACCGTGGCTACTGACACACCAGCCTCCTTTGCAACATCTTTTATTGTTGCCATCTGAGATTCACCTCTACTGTGTAACCGGTTCCACATATAGATTAGCACAATAGATTTCACTATGCAAGTGGGTAGTACATTTCCATTAAAAAAACGTGCCCAACCAATCAAATTAATTGTGCATGGACTAATGAATGCTTACTGCGTATTGGGTGCCGATAGTGACTTAATCATCTTTGATAACTTGATGAAGACCATTTTGCTAGTATTTTTAAGAGTTTTGGTCTTCATCGGCTTCATGATGGACGAATCGCGCGGTTTTCAACAGAGATTTGTCCATTATCGGTTTCATGATGGACGAATCCCGCGGTTTTCAACAAAGATTTGTCCTTCATCGGTTTCATGATGGACGAATCCCGCGGTTTTCAATAGGGATTTGTCCTTCATCGGCTTTGTCAGTATGAAAGATAAAGTACGTCACATTTCCATTACGATATATTTTCAACTGCTCATTACATATATCCACACTTACGAAATTTGCTGGATATTCATTAGGAGCCCCGCAAATGATCAAAGAGCCTACCTTTAATGGAGGGCTCTTTAGTCAACATAATGATCAGTGCGAAAGCTTCTTTTGCGATTTTGATCGAATTCCGTGGATTACAAATGTTAACAAAAACGCTAAAACCATAACGATAATAAAAATTTCATTTGGAATGTGAATATCTATGAGGGTTAATCCCATCTTAATCGCAATAAATGTAATCAAAACATAGGCAGTTGATTCAAGTTCCGGGACTCTATTCATGAGACTAATGAAAAATGTCGCAACTCCACGCATTAACAGAATACCAATCATACCACCAAGCAGGATGACCCAAACCTCTTCGGAAACGGCGAGAGCCGTAAGAATACTATCGACAGAAAAGGCTAAATCCATTAACTCGACACTAATGACTGTCGCCCAGAATACTCCAAACGTTTTCGTTAACCAGCCTTTTGGTTGATGTGTTTCTTCCTCTTCTTCACCATCTTTAGTTTTAAACTTTTCGATAAAAAACTTAATGGAAAGCCAGAGGAGATAAATCGCACCAATTAACTTAATAAACCACAATTTAATAAGAAATGTTCCAAGGCCAATAAAAATAAAACGGAATAAGTAAGCTCCCCATAATCCATAAACTAACGCCTTTTTCTGCTGTTGTTTTGGTAATGGCTTAACAAACGCCGACAATACCAATGCATTATCCGCGGATAAAATACACTCCAGAACTGCTAAGGATAAGATCATGCCCCACGCTTTGGGTGAGGAAAGGACATCTGCCCACATATGCCAATCTAACATGGAGGCAAAAGTTGATAAAACTTCATTTTGCATATTCACTACTCCTTTAATGTTAAAACAATCAACAATTAGTTTGCCCATAATATATTAATCACTATAGTACTTTTCACGAAAATATCAAAGAAAAACGACAAATAATCCATCTTAAATGTCGGAGAAAGGGTGTCACTTTTTGTTTACTCTTGTAAATAATAGAAAATATTTGAAATTGTTTCTTTTTCGTTTATAGTAGAATTTGAGAGAGATTAATAATAGAGTTAACGGGGGTATAGTGTGAAGAAAAAGGTTTGGGTTTGGATTATATCGATTGTTGTTTTACTAATGATTGCAGGTACAGCTACATACTTTTTTACCAGAGGTGAGGCAAAGCCTGCCGGAGCAGAAGCAGACAGTATGGGAGTAACGGTTCAAAAGGCTAGTGAGCAGGAATTGACAGAAACCATTCTTGTTACTGGCAAAATTGTCCCTGAAAGTGAGCAAAAGGTCTTCCTAGAACCTGAAAAAGGAGAGATTAGTGAATATAAGGTGGCGGAAAATCAGTCTGTTAAAACTGGTGACCCTCTACTAATTTATGATTCTTCAAAAATAGATAATGAGCTAAAAAAAGCAGCTCGTGAAAAAGAGCTACTGCAAAGTAAAGGAAAGACTGAACAAAGTCAAATTGCCGATTTAACTAAACGAATCACTGAAGCAAAAAAGAATCCAACCACAATCAGCGCTGAAACAGGTGAAGAAAGTGCACCACAAGTAGACGTAAACCAACTGGCAGCCGAAAAGGTGCAGCTAGAGATGGGTTACGAAGGTACAAAATCAGAAATAGCCGCAGCAGATGATCGTATCAAAGAACTAAATGCCCAGAAAAAAGAAATGACAATTGTCAGCAAAATGGATGGGATTATTGTTAAGGTAAACCAAAATATAGCAAAGACCGAGGCTGGAGCAGCCGAACCTGTCATCCATATTATCTCGAGTCAGCCTTATAAAGTCATTGGCACGATGAGTGAATTTGACGCGGTCAAGATTCAGGCAGGGCAGCCAGTCATCATCCATCCGAAGGTGTATAAAGACCGAGAATGGAAAGGGGCCATTGAATCAGTTTCGCAATTTCCAAATGCTGAAGGCGGCGGTGGTGGTGAAGACTTCGGCGGCGGGGCACCCGGCGGCAATGTGACGATGTATCCATTTAAGGTTGCGATCACAGATGATACATCAGAATTACGCCAAGGCTTCCATGTTTCTCTAGAAATTAAAGTCGGCGGCGCAGACAAAAAACTTGGCATCCCACATCCAGCACTTGTAGACGAAGGCGGGAGTAAAATTGTTTATATTTTAGCAGATGGGAAGCTTGAAAGACGGGAAGTGAAAACGGGGGCAATGAACGATGAATTCATCGAAATTACCGATGGAGTGAAGTTGGGTGAACTTGTCGTCATTACACCTAATCCAGAAATGCATGATGGAATGGAAGTGACCTCCTTTGATGAAGCTAAGTGAAATAACAAAAGTATACGGAAAAGGCTCACTTGAGGTTCCTGTCCTCCATGGCATTGATTTAACGATTGAGGATGGCGAGTTTGTTGCTATTATGGGGCCATCGGGTTCCGGTAAATCTACCTTAATGAATATTATTGGCTTTTTAGATTATCCCACTTCAGGTACATTTGAACTAAATGGTGAAAAAGTCGATTCCGCAAAAGAAAGTGCTTTGGCACGCTTACGAAATGAACATATTGGCTTTGTTTTTCAACAATTCTTCATGTTTCCTAGGGATAACGCCATCAAAAACGTGGCATCACCGCTCATTTATGCCGGTGTATCAAAACGAGAGCGAACAGAAAGAGCCAAACAAATGCTAGTAAAGGTCGGATTAGAAGATCGAATGAAGCATTTACCGAATCAATTATCGGGAGGACAGAAGCAGCGGGTCGCCATTGCCAGAGCGCTCGTCAATAATCCAACGATTATTCTGGCGGATGAGCCGACCGGGGCACTTGATTCAAAAACCAGTGAACAAATCATGAGGTTGTTTATGCAACTGAACGAAGAAGGAAAGACCGTTATTCTCGTTACCCACGAGGAGGAAATTGCCTCTTATGCCAATAGGGTAATTACTTTAAAAGATGGCATGATCACCGATGACCGGAGGGTGGCACCATGAACATTTGGGAGAGTTTCAAAATCGCCCTTTCCTCCATCTGGAATCATAAGGTAAGATCCATCTTAACAATGCTCGGTATTATTATCGGCGTCGCTGCCGTGATCCTAATTGTTGCCATTGGACAAGGCACACGGAAACAAATGACAAACGAATTGTTTGGCACCGATAAGAATGCTATTGAACTTTATTATGAATATACCCCGCCAGAAGGAGAACCGGAACAATTTTGGGAAGAACCGGAATTGACGACGGAAGATGTTCAAACACTAGCAAAGGTTCCCGGGGTAAAAGCCGTGATTGCTACAAATCAAGGGTGGGGCGCCATGGTCCGTAATGACGAGCGTGCAGATATGCAAATTACCGGTGTTGGTGCGGAGTTCTTCACTGCGAAAAATATTAAGGTTGTCGAAGGAAGGGCTTTGTACGCTGCTGATAATGATGGCTTGAACCGTGTCGTCCTTATTGATACCGGAGTCCGGAAGAAATTTTTCAAGGAATCGGAAAATCCAATTGGTGAAATAATTGACTTAAACGATAATCCCTACAAGGTTGTAGGTGTCTATGAATCTCCCATTCCGGAACAGTACCGAAATCCTGATGGCGGAGAAATGTTGATGCCGCGTACGGTTATCTCAATGATGTTCGGCAACCGGGAGATTGAACAATTATCTGTGATTGCCAGTGATGCTGAAAAGGTTTCTGAAACTGGCAAACTAGCTGCTGCAACACTGACAGAAAAAAAAGGATTAGAAAATGGAAACTATGCAACAAACGACTTTGAAGACTATGAAAAAGAATTAAACACGGTGATTTCCTTACTGACATTACTAATTGGCAGTATCGCAGGAATTTCGCTCTTAGTCGGCGGGATTGGTGTCATGAATATTATGCTCGTTTCTGTGACAGAAAGAACTCGAGAAATTGGACTCCGAAAAGCCATCGGTGCTACCAGAAGGAAAATTCTCTTGCAATTTCTAATCGAAGCAATCACCCTAACCTCACTAGGGGGTCTGATTGGGATAGGACTAGCCGCAATTGGAACGATTTTAGTCTCTCAGTTGTCTCCGATAGTAGCCACAGTCAGTCCATTGATTGTCTTAATAGGGGTCAGTTTTTCCGCCTTAATCGGGATTATTTTCGGGCTTCTCCCAGCTAACAAAGCATCGAAGCTTAGCCCCATTGATGCGTTAAGATACGAATAAACATAAAAAGGGTCAATCCCTCACCGCTTATGCGACGAGGGATTGACCCTTTTTTAGCTTTAACAAAGACAGGTAACCCGCTAAGCAAAATTCACTTCACAATTAGTCAGAATTTTTATAAAAGTACATAAAA
This sequence comes from Neobacillus sp. OS1-2, assembly GCF_030915505.1. Lineage (GTDB taxonomy): Bacteria > Bacillota > Bacilli > Bacillales > Cytobacillaceae > Neobacillus. Next base: position 2,476,502 of record NZ_CP133265.1, on the reverse strand, counting down.
TATCTTGACAGTTTGATATGGCTCCGTTATTATTTATTCCTATAAAACATATCGGAATAAGAGAATTAAATGAATGACCAAGATCATAGGAGGGCACACATCATGCTTAACCTTTTTATCAAAACAGAAGTACAAAAAACATGGCTGCAAAAATTGCATGAAAAAGAGGCAAGTTTTAAAAACAAATCAGCAGAAATTGATGAATTAGCCATTTTCCCTAAGGAAAATATTGCAGAGTTAGTGGAAATGGGCTATTCAAGTCTCACCCTTCCAGCCGAATACGGCGGTGAGGGCTTAAAAGTCTATGATATGGTCCTCCTGCAAGAAACACTAGCAAGCTTCGATGGAACAACAGGACTCACAATAGGTTGGAATCTCGGGGTAGTCGGTGAACTCTTTGAAACAAAGCTTTGGGATCAGGAAAAATTGAATTCTTTCGCAAAGGAAATTCTTAATGGCGCCTTAGTAAACCGAGCTGTAAGTGAAGCCCAAACAGGGAGCCCGACAAGAGGCGGCCGCCCCGGAACTACCGCGGTCAAGAAAGATGGTTCATGGGTGCTGACAGGGCGGAAAACATTTACCACCATGTCACCTGTATTAACCTATTTTCTAACATCAGCATGGATTGAAGAAAAACAGCAGGTAGGATTTTTCCTTCTACATAAAGATTTAGACGGATTAACGATTGATGAGACATGGGATGTTATCGCGATGAGAGGATCAGGAAGCCACGACCTCGTTCTCGATCATGTAATTGTTGATGATTCTAAGCTTGTCGAACTACCGTCCACACCTAGCGGCGGAAAAATAAATGGCTGGATCTTGCACATTCCTGCCTGCTATCTTGGTATCGCCCAAGCAGCACGCGACTATGCTGTCCATTTTGCCAATCATCATGCCCCTAATAGTCTCAACGGGCCGATTAGCCAATTACCAAATGTGCAGCAACACTTAGGGGAGATTGACTTAGAATTAATCCGGGCCAGACATTTACTCTACAGTGTAGCGGAAGCTTATGATGATCCGGCACGACGAGAGTATATCGAAAACGAACTTGGCGTGGTCAAACATACCGTGACAAACTCGGCCATTACCATTGTTGATAAAGCGATGCGAGTTGTCGGTGCAAAAAGCCTTCAGCGGAGTAATCCACTACAACGTTACTACCGCGACGTAAGGGCAGGTCTTCATAATCCACCAATGGATGATATGACAATTAAAAAATTAGCCCTCTCAGCTATTGAACAAGAGAAAGGGAGATTAGTTTAGAAGGTATTGAGCAGGAACCCTTCCCCCTCCTGCTCCCTTCAACATTTTTTTATCTCTAAACCCAAGTAATATGATGTGAAAACTTTATATTAATATATTTTTAAAAGGGAGATTGATTATATGAAGAAAAAGAATGTTTTTAAGGCAGCAGTAACAGCATTATCATTGTCCATTCTGTTAGCAGGTTGCGGGACCAGTACCACTTCCGGTAAATCTTCTGACGCTGATTCAAAGGTAATAAAGGTGAAAATCGCCTATGACCAAGCTTCCAAACCAATGTCCTATAACGACGACAAAGGAAATCCAACTGGATATGATGTGGAAGTGATGAAATTGGTCGATAAATTACTACCAGACTATGAATTTGAATTCGTGGGGACTTCTAGTGATGATTTATTAGTCGGGGTTGAACAAGGGAAATATCAAGCAGGTGTGAAAAATGCCTTCTGGACACAGGAAAGAACAGAGAAATTTATTTACCCTAAAGAGTTCCTTGGTTTAAGCAGCGCCGGACTTGTCTTAAAGAAGAAGAATGCAGACATTAAATCGCTAGAAGATTTCGCTTCGAAGGGCTTTACCCTTGCACCTATCGCTGCGAACAATGCCCAATATACCATTATTGATGAATATAATAAGGCTAATCCAGATAACAAAGTGAAATTAAAAGCTGGAGATGCATTTACAGTAGACGTTGTTCAATGGGTGAATGAAGGACGTGTAGACGGCGGTGTCATCATTGAAGGTGCATATGAAAAGCAAGTTAATGATCCTAATGGCCCTTATTACAACTTAAAAGATGAAGTAGTTTACAACGAATTCGCTGTAATTAAAACCTGGCCGTTATTTAACAAAAAAGAACAGAAATTTGCCGATGCCTATGATAAAGCCATCAAGCAGCTGCAAGAGGAAAAGAAACCAAACGAATTAAGTAAAAAGTTCTATGGCAGAGACTTATTTGAGGTCCTAGATAAGGTTAAACGATAATATCCTTTTTTTTAACGATAAAGTACTATTTTCATAGTGAAAATAGTACTTTAAAACCTTGAAGTTATAAAAATCCTAAGATCGGTTGTAACCTCGGGGAAATCCTCAATATGAGCCCTAGAGCTGGAGGTGAATCATGGAGAAATATTTTGATGCTAAATATATATGGGAGTCCTTCCCGCAGTTAATACCCTATATAAAAGTAACATTTCTGGTTGCCGGCCTCTCGGTCGTGATTGGAACCCTATTCGGTTTTTTGTTGGCCGCTATGAAATTAAGTAACAGCAAGATTGCACAAAAGATCGCCAATGGGTATACAACGGCATTAAGATGTACACCCTCAATCGTTCTGCTCTTCCTTGTATACTATGGGATTCCAAAACTCGCTGAAGGCTTCGGCCTGAATCTAAGCGATGTTGATAAAATCTTCTTTATTGTCATTACCTTTTCCCTGCAATTTGCCGCTGCCATGTCAGAGGTCATCCGATCAGCCTATCAATCAATTGACCGGGGACAATTTGAGGCCGCAGTCAGTGTTGGGTTAAGTAATACGCAAGCATACCGAAGAATCATTTTTCCACAGGCATTTGTGGTTGCCTTACCAAACTTCGGTAACAGCTTGCTTGAATTAATTAAAGAGGGATCGCTAGCCTATACCATCGGGTTAATTGATGTGATGGGAAAAGCGAGTCTCATCATCGATGGCCGCTTTAATGCTCATGCCTTAGAAACCTACCTTGCTTTATCCGTTATCTATTGGGTCATATCCATTGCCATTGAACAGCTTTTCTTAAAGTTAGAAAAAGTTTTTAGTAAAGGGAAACAAGTAATAAATCCTACATAAAGGGAGGTGGCAGCGTGTCCGAGGGTTTAAATTATTCGTTTTTAGTGAAGACCTTTTTCACGGCATTATCCGGGGTACCCACCGCACTCATTATAACCATTGTCGCCTTATTAATTGCCCTTCCGCTGGCTTTTCTGCTTGCGTTGACAAGAATTAATCGAATTCCCGTGCTGCATCGTTTCGCTCAAGTCTATGTATCATTTGTCAGAGGGACTCCCGTTATTGTCCAAATTTTTATTGTCTATAGCAGTGTCCCATTAGTGCTCACATCGCTATTTAAAAAGTTTCATATTGAAACGAATATCTATGATGTTAATCCGATTTGGTACGCCTTTATTGTTTTCACCCTGAATACCATTGCAATTCTTATTGAAGTTTTTCGTTCTTCTATTAGTACCGTTAGTAAAGGCCAGTTGGAAGCTGCTTACTCCGTCGGATTAACCAATGTCCAAGCATTTCGGAGAATTATCATTCCTCAGACACTGGTTGTCGCCTTACCAAATATTTGTACCGCAACCGTCAATCTGATCAAAGCAACCTCATTAGGGTATGCAATGTCATTGCAGGAAATTACACTAAGGGCGAAAGTGGCAGCTAATGTCGGCTACAATTATGTGGAGGCTTACATCGATATTTTCCTTGTCTATTTGATTTTATGCAGTTTAGTAGAATACTTATTTAAGGTATATGAAAAACGATTAAGCAAATATAAAGCAATAAATGCCTAAGTTAGAATTGGAGGCAAAACCATGTTAGAAATCAAAGATATTCATAAATCATTTGGTCAGAATGAGATTTTAAAAGGCGTTGATTTACGCATTGATAAAGGGGATGTCGTTGTTATTCTTGGACCAAGCGGTTCCGGCAAAACCACCTTACTTAGATGTATTAACTTTTTGGAGAAGGCGGATCACGGCCATGCCATTTTTGGATCCACAGATGTCAATTTGAAATCGGCCTCTAAAAAGCAAATACACGATATCAGACAGAAGGTCGCTTTTGTTTTTCAAAATTATAATTTGTTTACTAATAAAACCGCACTGGAAAATGTGACAGAGGGGCTCATTATTGGCAGAAAGGTTCCGAAAGCGGAGGCAATGGAGATAGGCAAAAAAGCATTGGATAAAGTCGGTCTGACAGATAAATACCATTCCTACCCTGTTGAATTATCAGGCGGGCAGCAACAACGTGTTGGTATTGCCAGAGCGGTTGCCTTAAATCCGGAGATCATTCTGTTTGATGAGCCAACCTCTGCTTTAGACCCGGAATTAGTCGGAGAAGTGTTAACCGTCATGAAGGATATCGCCAAAGACGGCACCACCATGTTGGTCGTCACTCACGAAATGTCATTTGCGAAGGACGTAGCAAATCGCGTCGTCTTCATGGACGGCGGAGTCATTGTCGAAGAAGGCCCTCCTAAGGAGATTTTCACCAGTCCAAAGGAAGAAAGGACTCAGCAATTCTTAAAACGCGTCCTTCCGGAGGATTATATCTTTTATATTTAGACGAAAGGGTCATTCCCCCACTGCTGATTTTGGGAAATGACCCTTTTTGCTATTTTTGGTATTTTGATAATTTCGATGTTATGCTTCCCGTTTTTCTTTCTTGTGGCTTTGCTTTTAAGTTAGATGCCCAGGATATGCGCGATTCGTATTTTTGCGTGTGCTCTTTTTTAACTAGGTTTTGCAAACGTTCTTTGTTTTTCTCTAGGGATTCCTCAAGTGCCTTCATGCGGCGGGCCGGAAATGGCAGTCCCGCCAAGATTGTCGTGATGGTTGGGTCGGATTCCAAGATATACGTTCCCTCAAATAATTCTAGCGGCTCCCCAACCCTTTCAAAAACCCCAGGTACATTAATTAAATTCGCCATTTTCTCAGGTCCTTCATAAATGACTCCTGCACGTATAACCCCTGTTGATTCAACAGGACAAAAGATGGAGTTAACCCAAGATTGCTGGATTTTATTAGCTACATCCGCGGATGTTTTAGCATCTGTTATGGCAGTTGAAGCAATAATCGTGACACCCCTCGTCCCGAGTATATTCATTAAATCCGTTTCATCAAAGTTTCCATAAAAAGAACTCTTCTTCGTGACTTGAAGAACATTATTAATCGCTTCCATCACCTGATGATTAGAAGAAAGATAGATTTGATGTTTGCTGGATTGTGGACTTAACTTGCGCAGTTGATCATTGTCGACAAGAAATACAGATGACAGCGAGTCTATTTTCGATATTTCCTCGATGCATTCGGCGGCATTAATTCGGTTTCCTGCTAATACATTTCGATCTGGGACCACCGCAATTGCACCTATATTAATACCGGGAAGGTTATCTAATAACAAGTCAATTAATAATGGGCTCATCCCCGAACCAGTGCCACCATCCGTAGAAAAGGCCACCAATAAAAGCTTTATGTTTTTAAACGTATCTTGCACAAAGCTAATGATTTCTCGATAATTTTCATTCACTGCCCTCAGTCCGATGGCCCGGTCCTGCCCGGCGCCATTATATCCAGGAACAAAAAACTTCTTTTCAACTCTCTTATTGACTATTCCATCACGTTGGTTCGTATTGATAAGCGCGGTTTGAAATCCCATATTTGCTGCGATCTCCGCGATATTTCCACCCGCTTGACCGACTCCCAAGATGCCAATTGATTTCACCATATCCCTCCTATTCTTATTAAAATAATACTCAGGATTTATTAAAATAGACGTTCCTTTTAAAAAATAATGGGACGTTCCTATTGCTACCAATCATGTAGCATAAGACACATCCCTAAGCAATTTAATATCGACTCTCCATTAACGTTATCCTGCGATACAGCTCCCTGTTTGTCGGCGTAGACACTCCATGTTTCTCACCTAATTTCACAACAGTCCCTGCAAATAATTCTACCTCGCTAAACCGTCTCGCTTCCACATCCTGCGCCATGGACGGTTTTCCCTCTGGACTTAATCGGCCCATTACTTCAAGCCAATAGTGTAAATCCTCTTCCGTTAACGGGGCCCCTTCTTTTTCCGATAATACCATTACCTCTCTCATCGCGGAAATCATCATATCTCTTGCCTGTCCAACTCGTTGAACCTCACCGTAATTACTTTTATTCACGGCAACCGTTTGATTGACACCAACATTCAACATGAATTTCCCCCATTGCCTTCTAACCATATTGGTGTCCACCTCATAGGGAACTTCCATTTTTCCAAAAAACTCAGCAATCGTCTTTACCTTTTCTGAAACATAACCAGGTTCCCGTTCTCCAAAGCAGATCATGCCCATATGGTCATACGTCAGTTTATTTCCTACTTTTACAGCATCCATCCCTTGGGCCACACTATATAAGACTTTATCTATTCCATAGGCATCACCAATAATTGCTTCACTTGATATGCCATTTAATAGGGATAGAATAATTGTATTTTCATCAACATGATGCCTCACCGCTTGGATTGCATCCTCTAAACCATTAAATTTAACGGCGAAAATAAGCAAATCTGCAGGCTTGACCACCTCTTCAGGGGAAACAAAATGGAAATGACACGGTTCTCCATTACAAAATACATTGTCCGCTTTGTATCTCTTGATTCGATCTTTATCAGCAATGATTCGTAAATCTTCTTTCTGCATTTTCTTAGATAAGTGATTTCCGAATAAAACTCCCAAGGCCCCGAGCCCGATAATAGAAACTGTTTTTATAGACATACCGCTAGTTCCTTTCATAAAAAGAATGTTATAACTATTTTACCATAGGCAGATATATGTTCTTGGAATGAAACAAAAAAGCAAGCAGACTGGTCTAAAAAACCAATATCTCCTTGCAAGCCAACAAATTGATCTATTCAAGCTAATAGGTAGCAGAGCATCACACAGCAAATTCGCTAATAAGACTCTTCGGATCTCGTGAAACGCTATATTGCTTGCCAGCACTCACTAAGTCATAATAATTCTCTTTTATTTCATCCAAAGGCAATGGTCTGCAGAATAAAAATCCTTGCACTTCAGGGCAAAAGTTTTCCTGTAAAAAATGGAGTTGCCCTTCCGTTTCGACTCCTTCAGCAATGATCTCCATATTTAGCTGGTGGGCCATCGCAATAATGGTTTTCACTATGGTTGCATTATTTGTATTCGTTACACAATCACGAATAAACGACTGGTCAATCTTCAGCTTGTCAATTGGGAATTGCTTTAAGTAATGAAGGGAACTGTATCCGGTTCCAAAATCATCTAAACTTATTTTTACTCCTAATTTTTTTAATTCTTGAACAACCATCAGCGCATGGTGTGTATCAATTGTCATGCTTTCCGTAATTTCAAGCTCTATGAATTCGGGAGACAGTCCCGTTTCGTTTAGAACCTGGCTAACCATCTGCACGAAATTTGGTTGAAAAAACTGACGCAGTGATAGATTAACGGAAACGATCATCGAAGGAAAGCCTAATTCCTGAAAGGCCTTCATCTCCGTACATGCTGTTCTTAATACCCATTCCCCCATCGAAATAATCAATCCCGTTTCTTCCGCTAAAGGGATAAACTGACCAGGAGAAATAATCCCCTTTTGCGAATGCTGCCAACGAATCAAGGCTTCTACACCAATGATTTCTCCAGAATAAACGTCCAACTTTGGCTGATAATACAACCTAAACTCATTCCGTTCAATCGCCTTGCGAAGGTCCTTTTCCATTTCCAGTACATCATTTGTTTGTTCCATTGACTTCTGTATGTAATATTGATAGTTGTTTTTCCCCAAACGTTTTGCTTGATTCATGGCTAGATCTGCCTTTTTGATTAAAGTGCCGATATCCTCTCCATCATGAGGGTATTGGCTGATTCCTATACTTGGGGTTATATACATCTCGTATTCATTTAAAAGGAACGGCTCATTTAAACGGGTAAGCACTTGATTCAACGTTTTAGTAGTCCCCTCATGACCCACATTCGGCAGAAAGAAGATGAACTCATCCCCGCCAAGTCTTGCAAGGCAATCTTCTGGGCCAATACAATTCTTTAATCGCTCCGAAACTTTTTTCAACAATAGATCACCAAGATCATGCCCCAAGGAATCATTAATTAATTTAAATCGATCTAAATCCAGAAAAAGAATGGAGGCCGTTTCCATACATTGATTGGATAAAGCTGTTTGAAAGTGCGAAGTGAACAGATAGCGATTGGGTAAGTCCGTCAAGGCATCGTGATAGGCCATATGTTTAATCTTCTCTTCCGCCTTTTTTTGCTCAGTGATATCAATAACACTGCCTATGACAGCCTGCTTACCTCTATAAATCGTTTTGGAGCCATATACTTCAAGATGGATAATGCTTTGGTCTTTTTTTATGGCCCGATATTGAAATTTCATCCCCTTATTTTCATCGGTAAATCGCTTTTGAATATTATCTAAAACGATTGAAACATCTTCAGGATGAATATAATCGGAGAGGTAGGATCCAATCGTTTCCTCGTTTGTGTATCCGAACCATTCTAATAATTGAGGGTTAACATAAACAAATTTACCATTTTCAATAATGTAAATACCAACCAGTGATTCCTCAACCAAACTTCTATAGGTAGATTCTGCCTCAACTAATGCCTCCTGTGTATGTTTAAAGCGGGTAATATCCTTGAGGATCGCATAGGCACCGACAATTCTACCCTCATTAATGATTGGAATACTCGTTACATTTAGTTCTACTCGACCACCACCTTTGCTTAAGATGGCCGTTTCATAGTTTGTTGCCTCTCCATTAATGGATTTATTAAATTGCTTAATGGTTTTCTTTACTAGCTCTGGAACTACATATGAAACAAATGGACGCTGTAGGAGCTCGTCTACAGTATACCCATAGGATTCTACCACTTGATTCGCACTTAAAAGATTGCCTAGAACATCTAATGTTAAAATAATATCCGGGTTATTATGGTAAAGGGACTGGTAATATTGTTCGCTGGTTTTGATCCGTTTAGATTGGGCGGCAAATTTGCGATAAATATAGAAAACGATTACGATACACAAAATTATCATCATGCCAGGAAGAAAAAGTTTTAAACCATTCTGCCATTCCATTACATCACCGTCCAATATTGGTTTAGTTCATTTAATAAGATAATTCGCTAAAAAACGAGGACTTCCTATCTGATATTGCAGAAATATTCAAATTCCGACTGCATTCAACTAAATCTTATCACATCCTTCGATAAATTTCGGTGTATTTTTTCAATTCTCTTTCAAATTCGTTCATAAAAAAATAACACCAAATTAATTAAGTACGGATCATCTAACATTTTGATAGATTTGGTATTATACATGAGGAATATTTTATGCTGACTGCTTTAAATGATCGACTATTTGAATTTAGATGATCCATGTATGGCTTACTAGTTGACAGAATAGTAGAACAAGTGTAACGTAATTTGTAATTAAATAGTTTAGAATACTCTTATCAAGAGAGGTGGAGGGACTGGCCCTACGATACCTCGGCAGCAGACTTACGGTAGTACTGTGCCAATTCCAGGAGCGATTTGCTTGAAGATAAGAAGAGAACCAGAGCCGGTATGATTTCCTCTTCTTATTTGTAAGAAGAGGTTTTTTATTTTTATCCCACTTTAACGGGCAGTAAGCCCCCCACTGATTGAAGTTTCATTTTATAAGAAAGAAGGAATTCTCTATGACAAAAACAGCAGTAAAAGCTCCCTTTAAAGCCGACCATGTTGGCAGCTTTCTAAGGACGGAAGAGATTAAAGAGGCAAGATATGCTTGTGCAAATGGGAAAATCAATAAAGATGACCTAAGGGAAATAGAGGACCAAGAAATTGAGAAACTTGTCCAAAAACAAATTGAGGTTGGTCTTTCATCCATTACAGATGGCGAGTATAGACGTGCATGGTGGCATTTGGATTTCTTATCGGGCTTAGAAGGGGTAGAAGAGTTTGAGACGGAATATATTAGTAACTTCCAAGGTGCCAAAACAAAAAACAAGGCCATTAAAATCGTTGGTAAAGTAGACTTTACTGATCATTATATGTTAGAACACTTCAAGTTCTTAAAACAAGCGGTTGACCGCTATGGCGATGGCAGTCAAGTAGCAAAGTTCTCGATTCCAAGCCCTAATATGTTATTTACAAGGATTCAAGGGGATGAGTATTATAACAATAACCATGAACAGTTCTTTCGTGATACAGTAGCAGCCTACCAAAAAGCGATTCAAGCATTCTATGATGCAGGGTGCCGTTATTTACAATTAGACGATACTTCTTGGATAGATTTTGTTTCAGAAGAGCGTATCAAAGCAGTCGTTGAAAAACTCAACATGGACGTACAGGATATCATCGCAACAAGAGTACGTTGTTTAAATGAAGCCATTTCTAAAAAACCCAAAGATATGGTGATCACGATGCATATTTGCCGTGGAAACTTCAGGTCTACTTATATAACTAGCGGCGGCTACGATCAAATATCTGATGCTATTTTTGCCGATTTAAAAGTAGATGGACTTTTCTTAGAATATGATGATAATCGCTCAGGAGATTTTGAACCATTAAAAAGCTTTAAACGTGTTGACCAAAAGGTTGTACTGGGATTAATTACTTCAAAATTCCCTGAATTAGAAAATCCTGACACTATTAGAGAAAGAATTAAAGAAGCAAGCCAATATATTCCTTTAGAAAACATATCACTAAGCCCTCAATGCGGCTTTGCCAGTACGGAGGAAGGCAACAATTTAACTGAAGAAGATCAATGGAATAAGATAAAACACGTCATTACTATTGCTGAAAGTGTTTGGGGTAACAACTGAGTACTATTAAGTCCAATCATATAAAAAGGCCGAAAATATAAAAAGGTGATTAAATCCTTATATATTTTCGGCCTTTTATCTGATAAATTCCTCGATCATGACTGGCTGCTAAACGGTCATTTTCCAATTTGATGAAGCCAGCCAGTTTTCCTTTTCGATATAATCGGGGATTATTTTTCCCACGAGACGCCAGAAGGAGCGATCGTGATTTAGATGGACCATATGGCACATTTCATGAACAATTACGTAATCAATTACCTCCTGGGGTGCCATTGCCAGCCTCCAATTAAAGGTTAACTGCAGTTTTGAATTACAGGTTCCCCAAGTCGTTTGGCTATCCGAAATCTGAATAGAACGTGGCTTTGTTTTAAAATGGCATTGATAAGAGGCAATGCCCTTCGCAACTATTGCCTTGCATTGCTGGTAATAGAATCGTTTTAAAGCTTGTTTAATTTTTTCATCATCAAGCTGCTTCACACTTATATGCAGTCTTTCTCCTTCAAACATTACATGGTCTTTCGCACTATTTACGTCTTCGATAATCTTAATCGGATAGGTGTTCCCCAAATAAAGGAAGTTTTCACCAGGCTCATAGACCTTTTTTTGCGGTCCTTGCAGTCTGTCCTTCATTTCTTTTAACTTTCGCTGAATTAGATCCCACTTTTCTTCTATTAAATAGAGCACTCTTCCATCAGGTGTCCCTTTAGGAGCCTGGACTTCGATATTTCCATAGCTATCAATTGTAATTCCGATGGAAGTTCGGTTTTTGTATTTAATTTCAAAACGTATGGTCTTACCCGAGTAGGTATGTATCATCTCATCACCTGTCGATCCATTAACTCCTATATTTAATCGCTAAGCCCTTTAAAAAGTTCCTGGCGAATTTATCGCCGCACTCTTTATAATTCTTATGCCCTTCTTTTCGTAACAATGCACCAAGTTCTCCTTTTGTTACCGTGATTCCTGCTTTTTCGAATAGATCTAGCATATCTTCAGTCGTTAATGCTAAAGCAATTTTCACTTTCTTCAACAGGAGATTATTGACATTCGCGCTTTTCTTGTAAGTTGACTCCGGTGTTTCAGGCTCTCCTGGCTTTGTCTCTTGTTTTCCTCTTTTAAAAATGATAAAGCCATTTAAAAATGAATCGAACATACTATTATTACATTTTATTTGCTCATCATTTTCCATTTCATCATCATCTGATTTTGTTAGGATCTTGATCACTTCCGGCACGGTTACTTCCACGCCGCCAAGTTTAAATATCTCTGCCATTTCTTTATTTTTTATTTCAAGTGCATATCGCAAGCGAATTAATATATCATTATTATCCATCCATAGACCTCCGATTTTGAAAACTAGTGCTTGTCCCCTAAAATACTGGCACATTCATTTGTTAAATTCCTTTAATAGCTAAGATTGTAACACAAAGACGACCTACTTGAGAAACCTGTTGAAACTATTTATTCTACACTACCACCCAAAAACACCCCCCAATTGAAGTTCATTTAAAAGTCAACAAGATATCATTATGATTAAGGGGAATTTATACAAATGGCTTTACTTTTGCATCCTTTAAAATCCTACCTGAAACAATCAGCTTTTCGAATATTTCCAAGGCGCTTGTTTCACCCGATTCTAATAGAGCCATTATGTCATGATGAAGGAGGGAGAGGGTAGGTATTTCAATATCTTCAATTGCATCCTCAGTTAAAAGTTCATCAAAAGAAATTTGTTTCAATATATCGTCTCCTTAAAGGTGAATAAATTATCGTTAATAACGACTGTTTCTTTCGATAATGAAGGGGCAATAATATTACTCGTGTTGATCTTTTCTCATTTCTCTACGTTTATCCAAAGCTTCAGCAGCCAATCTTGCTTTTTCTCTGGTTGTATTAATGTAAAGCAATGAAATATCGGAAGAAGTATGTCCAAGCTGAGACATAATTAAAGGAATATCGCCATTAGTTTGTTCTGCAAGATTCGTCGCATAAGTATGTCGTAATTTATGAGGAGACATCCTTTTGTCAAAGGCTTTTGTTAATTTATAAACTATTTCTTCAATAGCTCGATTTGTTAGTGGTTTAGGTTCATTTTTAAATAATTTTACATATACAAACTCATTTTCTCCGTTCCCGGCTTTGTATCTTTCATTTCTAATAGAAAGATAGGTGTGAAGGTCCTCCATAGCAGAAGGTGTAACAGAAACCGTATCTTTTTTATTTCCTTTCCGAATTACACTAATCTCTTTTGAAGTAAAATCAATATCTTTAATGCGTAAGTTTGATAATTCATTAACTCGGATTCCAGTTCCCAAGAAAAGGGAGAGGATACTAATATTGCGCTCTCTGTCCCGCTTAAAATAATTAAGCTGCGAACGGGAGAGGGAATGTACATGTTCCCTCTTAATATAATCTAAGAATTCTAGATCCTTATCTCCAATAAAAATTTTATCAGTCAGATTTTTTGCCCGCTCATTAAAAGTCTCTGTTACTTTAGTAACCTCTATTTTTTGCATAACATTTCGATGGAAATAGGGTTCATTATTATCTAACTCCGCTTCGATTGTCAGGTATTTAAATAGTGAACGAAGGGAGGACTTGTGACGGTTTACTGTCTTTGGATCAATTTGTTTCGTTTCATCGTCATTTATTGAAACTTTAAATTTTTTCCTGGACAAATACTTAAAATAATTTCTTGCTTCATCCAAAGTAATCGTCGCTAATGTTTCTGGAGGAATATCTTTGATTTGATTACACTTTGCAATTCCTTCGGATATTAACCAATTAAAGAAATCACGAAAATCCCTAACGTAATTAAAAAGGGTGATGGGGGAGCGGATGTCCTGTTTGGCATCCACGTATTCCACCACGTATGCAGGCATTTCCTTTAGCAACAACTCTAACTGGTTTTCAAATTTTTCATGTTGTTTAGATATTGCCATTAGAACACCTCAGAAGAAAATAGATTAATAATATTATAGAACTAATGTTCGTATAGTACGATTTTTACGAAGAATACTAGATTAATATAGTTTTTTTAGAAAAAAATAAAAAAAGTGGTTATTACTAAAGATACTGCAGTAGCAATAAATAATGGTATTATTGTATTTTTCCTTAAAACTCCATATTAAGTCCGTTTTATTTTTTATCTTTTAATGCATGGTGAGTATAGCCTTCTAAATATTTCCTTGTATCAAAGATCCTGTTTTTGTCTTGTCCTACTAACGGGCCAGGACCAGCAAATAAGTCTAAGGCATTACTAATTTTTCCACCTATAACCATAAACTCCTGTTGCTGTTTACTGGGAATTCTAACTGTAAGTGAGCTTTCCAGTTCTTGTAGCTTTGTTTGAAGGTTTTGTTTGTCAGCTTTTTCTACCTTATAATTATTCATTACTGTTTCCAGCTGGGCTTTTAATTCTTCAATTGCTTTTTGCTTGTTTTGATTTTCATTTTCTAATTTCCATGTATTAAGTTTATATTCTCTAATAGAAGTTGCCATCTCATCAGCACTACCGGCAATTCTATTTAATACTAATAACTGCTTAGTTAGCTCAGCATTATTTGTATCGTTTGGATATCTAAGTTGGTGATCGATTTCGCTCCAACCTTCTTCAAAGATAGTTCTTACCTGAATTTCTGCAATATGTACATGTTTTGTTGCATTAGTGCTTATTAGATAATGCCAGGAACGATAACCTGCAGGATGAACCTTAAAGTTAAATAATTCATTGTCTTCATGTTCTTCTTTCTTAGAGTAATCACCTTCACGATAATAAATGGTGCATTTTTCCACTAAACCCCATAGTTCTCGAATAAACTTGTCTATAGAGACAGCTTGATCTTTATAAAGGTGAAGAATTCGAATACCAATTAAATCAGTAATTTCGGTTTTGTAATTATAAATATCAATAGCATAATCAGGATTTTTTTTCTTTTCTCTAATTATCTTTCTAATAATTTTATCAATTAGATGTTCTGGGTCTTTGACTCTCGATCTAACTGAATGCGATTCAGGGAGTGTCCGTAACATATTTGAAATATATTCCGCAGTAGGATTTAGCGTTTCTTTATAAGTGGTATATTCTTGATGTATATCTAACAGGCTTTCCCAACTTATAGCTGCTGCGTCAAATTCAGATTTGTTTACACTGTATTTTTCAAAAAATTGTTCCTGAGAAATTTCCATTAATTTCAACTCCTAAATTTTTCCTAAATCATTCCAAATCTAGTTAAAGTAAGATGATACACCTTCAGAAGATAATATTAAATCCAAGTGGGAAAATGAAAAGCTTCTCAACTCTGGATTATTTTTACGCAATTCCGAGATCATCACTTGAAGTGTTCTACCTTTAAAATCTTTTGAAATAATGGTATTTAATGCTTTAATTTTTGATATAAATGGTGTTCTCGATGGATATTTTTCAAGGTTATCTCTTATATCAGCTAAAATACTATTGATGTTTGTATTCCAAACTATAATTAAAAGATTAATAGCATTATAAAGCTCTTTTGCAGCTGGGTCCCATTTACTTTTATGAGTGGTGCTAACGCTTTGTTGACCTGAACTCCCAATAGAAGACCTTAGAGGATTAAACAAAGGTAATGGCTGCTTTCCCAGTAAGGTCAAAAAATGGTTAGCTGCGTGAGTCCCGCAAAAAAATGAACCTTTGGTCTGAACATTTTTATTTTTATATGTAAAGCAATAGTAGCTGTCTGTTAAAATATCTCCAGTGCAACTTTTCTTAGTTTGGCCAATAAGTAATTTAACATGAGCAACTGCCCTTAACTCATATTCACTTATGATTCTCTCCCTGTTGACATTTCCTCTACACTTCATTATATTTCCCCCCATTCATGTTGATATTCATTATGTAACTACTGATTACAGGTTACCCCAATAATTGTAATACCGCCTTATTATAACTACCAAAATGCAGCTCGTATCATTTCGAAGAGGGAAGATCGCTGATTTTGGGATGACCTTCCATTGCTTGACTGAAATTATGTGTGGAATTCTCTGAAATGATTAGCCATGAACAAGTCTAAATAATCCTTAAATGAAACTTCAGCCAACTCTTTATGACTATCCCATTCGTAATATTTAATATTGCTAATAAAATCATAAAAAGATTGGATTTTTAATAATTCAATTACTAATTGAGTCTTCATAAAGAGACCCTTTAGTTTTAGAGCAGCGTATTCTTCAATCGTTAAGCCGGGTGGAATTGGCTTGTTATTAATAATTAATCGAATAATATCTAGCAGCAAATCCACCAATTCTACACCGATCATTTTTCCTTTATTGACCATTTCACAATTTGTAACCCAAAATTGTTCAGCTCGATATAAGGATTGAGAATTAAGATTTTCTTGTAATCTTTTTTCTAACTCGTAATTTTGATACTTTCCCTCTTCTTCAATAAATATTTCCGTTTTTATGTATATATCTTTACCAAAATGTCGCAGGAGACCAAAAAATAGGGAGATTGAAACCAATGAAAAAATCTGCACCATTAATTGCTGGAGTTTTATCTTTTGGTCTATTGTTTTCTTCCGTCATTCCTGCCTCTGCTGCTACTGTTGACAAATCAGTAGTACAAGGAAAAGGAAATACGGATGAAACACAAAAACAGAAGATAAAAAAAATGAAACAACAAGTTAAATTTAAAAACAAAGAAACAATGGAAGGAAATAGGTACACAGAAGCATCATTAAATGTTGATGGTATTGATGTAGCGATTATCTTGGATGATGAACAAGAACTTACAGACGAAATGTTAACTAGGTCTGTCCAACGAGTAGAAGAAGAAAAAATGGCCGCAGATTTACGGGTGTTATCTGAATCATTACAAACTATACCAAACGCCGAAACAACCTCTACTAAAATACCAGCTGAGAGCGATTTTTCTGTAACTCCGTATGTAGTAGCTCCACCAGAAACAGATGGGCATTTGCTTGGAAACAGCTATAGATCATTCAGCAATTTAGATGCATATGCTGCTAATTTGATATTTAAAGCAGCACTTGGTGGAATCTTTGCAAATGTAGGTTTAAAAGTAGGAGATAAAACTGGTGGAGCAGTTGCAATCGGGGCTCTTGCAGCTGTATCAGGCGATTATCAACCATTCAAAGCTAGTTGGACACAAGCTCGTGTATGGGAATCATGGAGTTCCACCTATGCGTGCTATTTGGAAGATTTGTCTATTACTTATTACACTAGCTCTAGCTATTCTACTGTTAAAAAAGTCTTCTTTAAATACGATATAAAAAGAGTCGGCCAAACTTTTTAATTAGCACCACATTCGCTCGTCTCATAAAAAAACAGAGGAAGCGTCAATTGCTTCCTCTGTTTCTACTACTCTAATAATATTTATTTTTCAGATGTAATCAGAACATCCTTAAATATTTTATGGGATAATTTAATTATCCCGATAGCGAAGACAGCAATAGCGAGGAAGTTTAATTTCCAATACACGCTTTCATAAAAGAAATTAAAAATAGAGGCAACCAGCATTAACCAACCTACACTCCTTATTTGGCGGTGAATACTAATTGAAACTGGATTGCGTTTTCCATTGAAGTGTTTAATCAAGTAATCTTCCAACGAACCATCTCTTTTTTGACTTATCAGCTTGAGGATGGTCCGAATCTACTATTTGCTCCTTTTGTGTAAGATACCTTAATGATTGAGCGTCAAACTCAACAATCCAATCATTATAATAGTGCAAGTTTGTTAGACCTTACCATTCATCAAATGGCGGAAAAGTTTCCATTGGCTGCTTGAATTTCTCCCAACGAAAACAATCCCATGAAACTAAGACCTGTCTTTTTCCTTTTTTAAAAATACTGTTCGGTCCAAATTTTGAATAATGTCTCCATCATTCAACCGCTTTATTGCTTCCTTTGTTCTGCTTACCTACAATTGTATATTGCCATTAGAAAGTGCCACTAGTGCCAAATTTCAGTGCCACCTATGACAAAATCGAGTGCCACCCTTGCCATCCTGAGTGCCATGACCTTTTGCTCAACCTACCAATTACAGATATACTGCCATTAACGAAACAGAGAATTTATTAAATTCAGTATTGGGGGGGAATAGTGATGGCGGTGTTCGATGTGAGTGAAGCAACTCTTCTTATGTATTCATTTGGGATAAAGTGTGACAAGTATCTGGTAGATGATGGGTTAGAAAAGGGGAGTTGTGCGGATTGAAATTAATTAGAGGATGAGAACCGAGCACTAAGGGAAAAGTTGCCTCCTTGAAAGATTACCCCATATTTTTAAAATCCCCCTACCTCACGATACTGGTAGGGGGATTTTTTAAGAGTCCCAACCTACCTACCTGACGGTAGTGGTGTCGAGAAGCCTATTCTTTTATTCCATGCCTTTCCCTCATTGATGTTTCCCCATCTATGAATATATTATATGAATCATGGATTATCCTATCAAGAATGGCATCAGCGAGGGTACCCTCTCCAATCTTTTCATACCATCCTTGAATATCGAATTGAGAACAGAAAATAGTAGAGGCGACCTGGTGGCGAGATTCCACAATTTCCAAAAGGTCACGTGCCTCATTTTCTCTAAGGGAAGTAAGCAGCCATTCATCCAAAATAAGCAGATCTGCTTTCTTATAAGCCTTCATTACTTTCTTATAAATTCCCTCGCCTCGAGCAATAGCCAATTCTTCTAGTAAATCTGGAAGACGGACATATTTAACGGTATAAAACTGGCGACAGGCGGCGATGCCAAATGCGCAGGCAAGATAGGACTTGCCGTTCCCTGAAGCACCTTTGATGATCAGATTGTGTTTCCCCTGAATATAATCACCAGATGCAAGCCTAAGGATTTGATACTTATCGAGCCTCCGATCTGTGTGGTACTCTATATCCTCTATACAAGCTTGGGGATAACGGAAATTAGCCCCCTTGATGATTCGATCTAGCTTATTGTTTTTGCGGCGTGACCATTCGATGTCGACCATCAAAGCGAATCGGTCTTCGAAGGAGAGCTCGTTGAACTGCTCATTCCGCAGTTGTTCATGGAATTGTTCTGCCATGGCGCTTAAACGCATTTCATGTAATTTGGTCAATGTGCTTTCGGTTGTCATTTATCTTTCCTCCCATAGTAGGCTGCGCCTCTTACAAAACCGTGCGTTGAGTCTTGGTCAACTTTATCGACACCAGTAGTTCGAGTGGCAAATGTATTCAATTTATCCTGTCCGGTCTTTAAAATGGTTTTAATACTGTTGAGATTCGGCCTTGGTGAATAAGAGAATGCCCGTTTACAAGCAGATTCTAGGCGTTCAATGGAATATTGGTCCGCGAGTTTGGTTAGCCCCATGCATGACTTCAAAGCTTGTTTTTCTACCTTGTAGGAATCCAAAAGTGCCTTCACCATCGCCAATGAATTGGGACCAACCGCTTCAGCCCACTTCATAAAATAGTTCCGATTGAAATCAAGATACTGCTTGTGCTGAATCGGCATATGTTCAGGAATAGTAGAGAGTTGGCCATCCTTGCCCTCCAGCCTCATATGGGATGCAATTCTGAAATTCTTATAAAATATTTCTATAATTTTTCTCGTTATCCTTACATCAACCTCATATTTGATATATTCATAGGGAACCGAGTAATACATTTTATCTACTATTATGTGATAATCATATTGTACGGTTGCCTTCTTCCAAGTCGCCAACTCGTACGGTGAACCAGGTAACGGAAGGAGTGCGAACTTCTCTTCCTCTATGAAGGCAGTTTGCATACTTCCGCTTTTCTTTTGAAAATCCTTTTGGTTGAACTCAGCCAATTTGCCCTTGATTGCCTTGTTCAATTCATTTAGGGTAAAGAATGTTTCATTTCGAAGAGAAGCGATAATCCAGGTTGAAATGATCCCTACAGTTCGTTCCACATGCGCCTTGTCCTTTGGCTTCCTTACCCTCGCAGGCATGATAGCTGTATGATAATGTTCCGCCAACTCCTGATATGTCCGGTTAATGGCAGGATCCGTAGAAGATGCTTTAACAACCCCCGTTTTTAAATTTAATGAAAAGAAATGATTAATGTAAAGCCGGTAGTTAAAGATAGATAGAATCATGCTAATCTCTAACCCCAACTTTACATTATATATTTTAGAAAAGCGTCTCAAGAAAGGACATCAGATCTGCTTTTTCTTCGGTAGAAAAATAATCTGCACCGTCCGGTGCTATCTTTTGCGAGGCCTTTTCAATTGCTTCCCGCATGACTTCCGGGTTAGACGTTAGATATACCTGGGTTGTTGTCACGGATGCATGTCCAAGGAAATCTCTAATATTATAGATACTTACTCCATTATTAACAAGATGGGTTGCCTTGCTATGTCTTAGGAGATGTGGTGAGAGATTTTCCTGAAAAGGTTCATCATTCATCTCTTTGGCAAGTTTCTGGTACTTGTTCAAAATATGGGAGATACCTGCCCGTGTTAATCGTTCTCCCCTGCTATTACAGAACAATGGTTTTTCAGGCTGACGTTCATATATGCTTATATATTTTTTGATAATTTTGCCTGTTTCCTGCATTATAGGTATTTCACGATATTTGTCGCCCTTGCCTTTTACGAAAAGTTTACATATATCACCCAAGGTAATATCGGATGTGTTCAGGCTAATAAGCTCCTGAACTCTGCACCCCGAATCATAAAGCAATGAGAGCATAGCCATATGTCTAATTCCCGATCGTGCGTTACCATCTGGAATGCCCAGGAGCTGTTTTGTTTCTGATTCTGTCAAATAGGCAGGGGGTTTCTTTGCTGTTTTTTTAAATGGGATTTGGATAATCTGGCTACAATGTTCTGCCCATTCTGGGGTAGTTGCCAATACATAACCCCAAAATGATTTTAAATGTGCAAGGCGTACATTCCGCGTGGATATAGCATTTTTTCTTCTGCTTTCCAGCCAATCAAGAAATTCCATAACGCACTTTTTGTCAACATTTTCTATGGAAAGCTTCGAGACAGACAATTTGTTCTCCTCAAGAAAAGTGAACAGAAGTTTAAAGGTGTCCCTATAGGAAGCCACCGTATTTCTGCCATATCCCCTTTGTGCTATTAGATAGGATAAAAAATAGGCTTGTACATAGTGGGATAGTGGTTTAGTTTTCATCACACACCTCCGGAATTAGGCTGCTTAGATTGGATTCTTTCTTGATAAAGTCGCTGTATCCATGTTCTGTTAAATGAATATAACGCTCAGTATCGGACAAATTCACATGTCCTACATAGGCCGCGAGAATCGGGATCGCCGTATAAAGATTCATGCCAGACTCTAACATTCGGTTTAGACTAGCCGTACAAAACGAATGCCGTACATCATGGATTCTTGGTAGTCTTCCCTGGGGAGTACGAACTCCTGCCGCTGAATATATCTTTCGGAACATATATTTCATGGCATCATAGGAATAACCCGTTCCAGTATAAGGTGAAATAAACAAATGCCGCTGCGATTCATGGCGGTGCTGTATTTTGGAAAGATACCTGCCAACTGTTGCTGAAAGGCTTTCTGACATGGGCACATATCTGGATACATTATTTTTTGATTTATACACAATAAGTAGTTGGTCAACCATGTCTACATCCTTTATTCTAAGCGAAAGGACTTCCCCGATACGCATCCCAGTTCCAATCAAAATACGGGTGATGACAGGATAAATTTGACAATGGGTATTTGATCTTCTCCCTTGTGAAAGTTGATCAGCTGCCACGGTAATGGACTCCAGTTCAGCTTCTGAAAAAATATATGGACGGAATGGCAGGTATACTTTCTTCATATATTTACGTGGTATTTCATAGGAAACAATCTCCAAACTTCGAAGAAAAGCTGAGAACTGACGGAAATCTGAAACGCGAAGTCCCCTGGATGACGGACTTTCCTTTTCTCTTTCACGTAGAATGAACTCTGCCACTTCATGACTGATTTCCAGACTATCACAAGAAAGGGTAAGCTCTTGGTTTAGTGATTTCAATCTAATCAGTGTGGAATGTGTCACTTTTTCACCTTTACCACGTTTAAACATTATATATTTTTTGAAATAATCCTTGAAAATTCCTTCTTGGAAAGCTTGAAATTCCTTATCATTCAGCATACGTCATCACCTCCATAGAGGCTTTTCTTAACTGAGAAATATCGGACCAGATGTACCTAGTGGTTGTCTGGGGAGATGTATGTCCAAGGATTGTGGCAATTTCGCTGATCTGAACACCGTCCAACATCATACCAGTTGCCAAGCTGTGTCTCATGGAGTGAAGTCCAGCATGTTTCCGATCCGTATTGATCCCGGCTTTCTTAAAGAAGGCGCGGACTTTTTGCGAAAAGTGGTTATCATCTGCATATGGCACATGGGGTGGTTTTTGTCTAATAAAAATATAATCATCTATAGTTTGGGGTCTGGAGTTTTTTATATAATCCAGCAGCGCCAAGCATACTTCCTGTATTAAAGGAAGTTCCAAATATCTTTTGGTCTTTTGTTGGCTAAGTTTAATGCACTGCTTTTTCCAGTCGACGTTCGATAGTTGGAGGGTCCTGATATCAGAAGAACGGAGCCCATACACACTAGCAAGAAGCATCATTAGATACAACATTTTCCCCTGCCCAGAGGCTCTGTCGACGGAATCCAGTACCTTTCGTATTTCCTCGGCAGAATAAGCAGATTCTAGTCGCTCATGTTTGTTCGTGTGAAGGTTTTCCAAAAAGGAATCAAATCTAAATTTCAAATTACTACTGATCATTGGGCAGGAAAAATAACTTTTGATGGTATAAAGAATATTCGTTTTTCCTGTAGAAGAATAGTGCCCATCAAGGGTTCCGATAAAATTAACAAACGTTTGGGGATCCAAACTGTCAATCGAAGAACAGCCATTTTCGAAAATAAAAATAAAAAATGGTTTTAATCTTCCGATACGGGTTCTTATTGTACTGCGACTACATTCCTTTGAAACTAGCCACTCTTCATAAAGCTGGATATCTTTCTGGAAGGTTTCTGGTATTGAAGTGGAATGATAGATATACCTTCTTGCCAAATCACATCCATTCAACGTATCTCTGATAAATAGTACTGCTCGCGCCTTACGTTTTTTACATTCGGTTGAGGGGCGTATGTATGGACTTACCCCTGTTACCTGTTCATAATATTTCGGTACATTGTCCACTGGCATGTAAGATGATTCCTGTTTACAAAATAGAAGGAATTCATCAATGACGCCGCAATAAATATAAGCCAGTTTGGAATTATTTAGATCAGTTGTTACCTTTTCCTTCAATTGGTCCATCTTCAACCGCAGTTCTTCAAATGAAATAAAATCAGCCATTTCCATAGTCTCCTCTCATTAATGGGCTGATCCTATTATAGTCAATTAATGTAAAGTTGAATTTGGATCCAACCTTTCATCATCAACATTTCTCTTTACTACTTTACATTAATCATTTTTTTACATTAAATCTGTAATGTAAATCTTTACATTACAGATTATCGGGGACAATCATTTGGGTGACTCCGCCGAAAAATTCAAATGCGTGGAGGTGAGCAGTAATCCAATTGGCTGTGTCCATGGACAAAAAGGCTTCCACATAAGAATATTGACTGCACGGAAGTGCAGCTATAAATACATAGGCAGGAATGGGTTCACCTGTAAAGGAATCCTTTAGAAATGCAGTTTGGCCTGCCCAATCGACCTCCATAATTTCTCCTGGCTTCCTTTTAATCCTCATCGTTGCCTTGGACACGGTCGCATAATTATGATAGAAGCGGCAAAACTGACGGTAGCTATAGGGAATTTCCCCTAGTTGCCTACACGATTCCGAATACTCATGCCATAGCAATGACAGGGTTACCCCACTTTTGGCCATTTCTTTGTGGATGTGCTCGCAGTCAGGCTGCTTCCTTAAATCCGACTTACCTTTTTCCGGATAAAGGATATTCTGAAGGTCAGTGTCAGTGATGTCATCCTTAATCGGCCAGGAAACCTGCAATTCATCAGCCTTTTTTATCACATTATTAACGGTATTGCGCGAACAACCGCAACTTGACGCTATACTGCGGTTACTGAGACCTTGGTCGTTCAATCTCCGAATTTCACGATATTTGATCACAAAAAAACCTCCTGTATAATAAATTTGCACAATAGTGTGCAAATTCATTATACAGGAGGTGGCGCTTACTATGGCAGAGGTGGCACTGAAATCTGTCCGAAGTGGCTCTAAAAAATGGCAGAGGTGGCACTTTTGAGTGGCCGTATACAACAATACCTGTTCAATTTCTATTAGTAACGAATTAGGTTCGCGGATGAGTGTTAAGGATTCTATGAATTTTTTCGAAAAATTTATTTCTAACAGACGTAAACAAATTAAAGTCTCTAATAATCACCTTGGTATGCTATTTTATGTATGGTTAGATTGGTGAGTATTTCGGACAGAATGAGCCGGCTGTGCGGAGTTTTGATCCACTTTTTGCGGACAACAGAGCCTGTGAATGCGGAGGAAAGATCCACTGTAAAAGGGGGAACAGCCATTGAAATGGTTTTATCCTAGTTTCAATGGGTGCTGATTCTATCTAAATCGTTTATCTTCTAATTGTTCATCTATAATCTCAATTGCCTCACGGACAAGTTCATCATAATCTAAATCCTCTTCCTCGTCCCATACACAAGCAGTTAGTAACTTACCTACTATTTTCATCATCACTTCTTCCGGTAAATATCTGTGAAAGAAATACTTAGCTACACGGTTTTCAATTTCTGTTGGGATCATCTTCCCACCACCAAACCATGACGCTCTCTCATTGACGGTTGATACTTCCGCGGGGCTTCTTATTATGGAGGAAAAGATAAATGATGAATGAACAAATGTTATCCAAACTGTAGGAAATGAAATTAATAGGGATGGCTGAAGCATACAAGGAACACTCTCTAAATAAAGAATATAAGTCTATGAGTTTCGAAGATCAATTCTCACTACTAGTCGATTTGGAATATTCCCATCGGAAAAACAATAACTTGAATCGATTAATTAAAAATGCAACATTTTTCGATTCAAAAGCATGTATTTAAGATATTGAGTACTTTGAGGATCGCAAATTGAAAAAGGAGCTAATTTTGAAATTAGCCAGTGGCCTTTATATCCAAGATCATCATAATATTATATTAAAAGGTCCTACGGGATCAGGTAAAACCTATATGGCTTTTGCATTTGGTATATCCACATGTCGTCAATTCTATAATGTAAAGTATATCCGATTGCCTAAATTACTAAATGAAATGTCACTTGCAAAATTGGCTACCGACGGCAGCTATCGTAAGTTGATCAAGAAATATATAAAAACAGATGTGCTCATTCTTGATTAATGGCTCCTTACGGAGTTATCAAAGGACGAAGCAAATATCCTATTGGAGATTACCCTAGCTAGGCATAAAACCTCTTCCACCATTTACTGTTCTCAAATTGATTCCAGTGGATGGCACATGAAATTGGGGAATGGCACCATAGCGGAAGCCATTCTAGACCGCATTATTCATGATTCTTACCAATTCTTATTAGACGGAGAAATCTCCATGAGGGAACGTTACGGATTAGGAAACGTCTATGAATGGCTATTTTGACACGAAAAAACTAATTAACATGGAAGAATACTATTATTGGGTCGGCTATAAAGATTGGTTTCCTTTCCCCAGTGACTTGAAGGAAAAGCTTCTAAAAGTATATGGAGAAGAGCCATTTCAATATGAATGGACTGAGCAGGATATCCACGAAGGAGCAAGGAAAATAATAATAGAATTCTTCAAGGCCTAATATTATATTAAACCAATAAAAAGGCTCCTCTATAAAACTCATTGTAATAAGAGGAGCTTTTTATTGGTAAAGAGTTGGCGAAGCTTGGTAAATTCTTTGTCAAAGAGTGGTACAAAAGATGGCAGAGGTGGTAAATTCCTATGGCCGTAATTACGAAATAAGGGCTCGTATCTCAACACATCAGCTGACACTTTAGCTGTGCCCCCGGATTCTTCTCCCGACATTCCACCTTCAAACTGATTCTCACCACCCAAGCTAATAGAAATAAATAAAGCGATTCGGAAAATAGATATGAGAAAAGGAAGGATACCAGCAAGAATCCAAGTCAAAGGGTTTTTAAGAACGGCTATAGTTTTAGCAACTTTTACACCTTTCTCCAAAACACCTTGCATAGGCTC
The DNA here is from genome assembly GCF_030915505.1 of Neobacillus sp. OS1-2. Taxonomy (GTDB): domain Bacteria; phylum Bacillota; class Bacilli; order Bacillales; family Cytobacillaceae; genus Neobacillus. The sequence continues at coordinate 2,450,399 of NZ_CP133265.1, read as the reverse complement.
TCCTTTCTAAAAGCATTTTGAAGCAATGAGGCAGGCACTGTGCATGAAATGTAATTGCGTCATAATGCTTTCTTTAACATCATTTTCGTTGTTTAGCACTTGGGTCTCTACTTTCTGATCTCTTCACATTTTCAGTAGATGGATTCTTATTTCTCGATTTAATCTGTTGTTGAGCTTCCCAATGAGTGAGATGTTTGGCTGGTTCTCTTGAAGCTGCTACTTCAGTTTGACTTTCTATTCTTCCTGACGGCTTACTACGATGGGAAGGCTTAACCTCTTCGTTTATTCTAGATTCTCGATTGGCATTTCGAGCCTCCTGACTAGAATTACTACTTTTACTAGCCTCTTCACCTTTTCCACTTTTATAATCATTTAAATGCACAATAGCAACACCCGCATTTCGTGAGGATGAGCGTGGGGCAGTTTCTGCTGCCAATGAAGCTGCTGCATTTTTCCCACCTTTACCTATATAGCTTTTTGCCCTGGATTGTTGTCTGAAACTTGTTTTTGCAGGGTATCTCTCCCCCTGCATTTCGGTATTTTAATCGGACTCCACTTGTTTCTATACCAGGTGTAGCAGTTGTAGCCGTTTTCCATCCTGTTCCACCTTTACCTATTGAAATCCTTCTTGCGTTTTTATATTGATGATTTTTATATGCTTGCCCCACCATTCTTTTTGCACCCTTGAACCCTTTTTACGCTAGCGTCGCCCATTTTACTAATGGAGTTTGTTGTCAGTCTCTCGACGGCTTGCTGACCTTGTATCATCCCCGCTAAGCAACTTCGAATAGATCAGAACGGTATTTAAATAATCCCCACATGCTAATACAGATCAAGAAAACGACAAAGGCATAGCCTTCTACTCCATTCGTGACTTTGACCGATTCGTAAAGCAAGCTAACAATTCCCGTAATGACAGTGATTAAAAGTACCAATCCTGCTTTCATCAGTAAGACGCCTACTATTTTTTTACCTTGGTTTAACGCACTTTCATTGTATAAAGGGATAACGAAAGTGCGCAGTACTTAAAACAAAAAATCACGCCCTTTATGGTGTTATCATGAATTCTTGTGTTCATCATGGGATTTCAATACAGCGATAACATACATGCCAAAACTAGTATAAATAACTTCGAATGTAGCCATTTATTTATCGCCTCCCCCTACCTTTGACTAACACTTAAGGATAAATCCCCCATATTTTAATCAGATTTGTCGGACAAATTCCCTCTGGTCCGAAATCAATTAATCATATTTAATACGGTGATACTCTTCACATTGGTCTATAAAAGACCAAGTAGAGAAGATAAATCAAATTATTAGAGAGGTCATTACAATTACTGAGGTATGGCTATCAATCTCTGGTCAATAATAAAATCTATAATACTACGGAACGTTATTGGAGAAATTGTTAAGTAGTAGAAGCCAGAAAAAGCTATAAAACGTGGGAAATTTAAATAAAATTAAGTCGATTTTTCCTCTAGAGGGGCCTACACTGTCAATTCTATTTCTAAAATTAAAGATGTCCGCGAAACTGTGAAGCAATTTCTGAAGAGCCCGGTGCGGCAAATCTGCATGCCGGGTTCAGTGGGGGGATGAGTCGCCAATTGGGCAGCCTTTCTACCCGGATTCGAGGGTTAGTCCCACCTCCTACTCGATAAATTTTTATTTTATTAAATAGCTTTATCTGTCAGGAGATGGAAAGTTAAGAAATCCTAAAAATGATTTTCAACTTATTATTCTATTAACCTTTTTATTCTGAATACAAACTCTAATGTATGGTTTGTTCACTTTTGAGCCAAGGATTTTTATCAATTATAGCTGCCTGTACTTTTTTCTTTAACATTTCTTCTAGATTAAGATTATTTTCAAGAATATAAACGACCTCATCTAAACCACAAAGACACATAACAGTTCTCGAAAGTGATTCTTTACACATACTAATGGCAGGTTGCGTAAAACTTGAATTTGAGATAAAGATCCCCCTGCTGTGACCACGATTAAAAATACGAACAAGATGTTGCGAAACGTCACCTGTGCCAATAGGGTTCCTCCACCACTTCATTTCTACTAAATATAACTCTCCATCTAATTCGATAACACCATCGATCTGTTCAACAATTCCCGCTCCTTGATCTCCTACAAGTACAAAAGCTTCTCTAACCGAAATTTTATATGCCTTAAACAGTCTGTTTAATATTACCTCAAGTTCCTTGCCTCTCTTATGTGGATCTGTATATGTAAATAAACTGTTCAGCAGATGTTTAATAGTTTCAATCTCTTGACGATGCAATTCTTGTTCTTTTACCTTTCTTAAATAATCCTTTTTACGTTTTTCTGCTTCTTTTTCACGTTCCATTTTCATTTTTGTAAATGAATCTTTTACTTGTACTAATTTACTGATTTCCGCAACCAGCCCTTTTGCTGGTAACCGGTCTTTTTCCCAACAAGCTTCAAAATTTTCAAATTGAGTTACTCTTTTTAAGATTTCCCTTCGAATTCTTAACGTTCTTTCTCCTCTTTCATTTATTCGTTCCAAACCAGTCCGTACTATTTCATATTTACTAATTGCATCCCTATTGAAATTAACCTTGCTTATCATGTCTTCCATCATATTTGTAGGAACACCAGCGCCCTTTAAAAAGATTAATACATCTTTTTTTGACTTACACAATAAAGGAATAGTATCAACCAATAGATTAAAAAGATCCGGTGGATAGTGATAAGTTATATTCATCTCTTAGCTCCTTAAACATTCACAATGTATATCCTTTATTAAATTTTAATCGATCGTCTACAACAATTGTACCGCAATGACATGATTTGTACCAATGAATGACAAAAAAATTATCACCAGCGACAAGCTGTTTACCAGAACTACTTATCTGGTTTAAAAAGAACCCCGTGGAAAAGGGAAGCGAAACCGTCCTAGGTACTGAGAAGGCGGTTATGATAAAAATGGCAGCCGTTTTTCTACTGTTATTTAGATTCAAGCATACAACAACTGCACAGTTGAAATAGTGGTTCAAAATAGGCCTAAACTCCAATAGAACGAGGAGTCTATGCATATTAAACTTTTTCGGGGATTATGCGAAAACACCCAAAATCTTAAGATGATGCAATGGATAGTAAACTATGTGATTTAGAAAACACTATCCATTTTGAAAAATATTTTGAAAAATATCTTAAAAAGATTAATGAACAATACGAGAAAATTAGACTTGAACAAAAACATTCTTTAAAAGTATTGAACAATACCGAAAACGAAATGAAGCAATGCTAATAATAATACTAAAAAAATAAAACAACCAATCAGGATTAGAAAAAAAGAGTTATCTGATTTTTTGTCTTTTAGATTTTCTTTATAGATTTTTTGAATTTGTCTTTGTTTTAAATCAAATGGCTCCTTTTTTTTCATTATTATTCGCCACCTTATTGTTTGAATGATTAGACTTAAAGAAAAAATTTCAAATTGTAATTGAGAAAGATGTTTTTGGCTTTGAGGTTCAACCCTAGCCATCATACTATCAGGCTATAAAATATAAAGGGATTGATATAGAATATTTTTCTGCGGATAAAAAACCATCTCGCTCTTAGCATGGTTCAATTAGGACTGTCACATTAAATTCGTATATATAATTAATTAATTTTACCATTATCATTAATTAATTTGAAGTGATTAAAAATAGGTCTTAATAATGTAAATGATAAATTAGGTGGTCAATGACTTTTGTAAGAAATGAATCTCTGATGGCATAATTGCATTGACCAATTTACATTTTTCAAAATACTCCCAATAAAGATACAATAATTATTCTTTCTAAAAATATCTTGACAAATATAAATTAAAATATTGCAAAGTTAAAGACATCAATCATAAAAACTTGTAACCACGTATTTATTGTAAAAATTCGACAATAATATTGTTATTTTTTTACTTATTTGTTATATTAATTTATAAATTTAGTAAATTTAGACAGAAACTTCTTGTGATTTCTCCAATATACGTCAATTTACTAGGTTGCTATACAAAAAAAGAAGGGAGGGGAGATAATGTTAAAGAAAAAATTAGTAGTTGGTACATTGGCACTTGGGCTTTTAGCCCCGACCGTAGCAAGTGCTGCTTATAACTCCTATGTTGGTTATTCACTTCCACCATTAGGGGGAAATAATTACACTTACTATCACACAAAAGCAACAAATGATGATTATATTCATAATATAGTTGAAAACATTGATGGCGCGGCAAATGCAGCTAACTTTTGGGCTGAAGATAAAACATTGATCTCTTCAGGTACAATCTCACAAAAATACAAGCAGACAGTAGGAAGCGCACAAACAATTAAGTTTCTAAAAAATGAAAGTGCAGGTACTAACGTTAGAATGGCAATGGAGAATTACTCACTCAAATTAAATGATTATGGATTCGTTGCTGGTCGTGTAGACTTCAGATAAGAAATATTAAATAATTCAATTATAAACACCAAGCACTAGCATTTGCGCTTGGTGTTTCACTCTGGGAGGTTTACATTATGAACGTTTTAAAAGCAGAAATACAATCTTGTTTAAAGAGGAAGGATATTCATATAACCTTTTTGTTGATGTTAATTATTTCCATTTCCGCGTTTGTTATAGAATGTTTATCCTTTTATGGACTTGACTTAAAATTTGTTAGATCTTCAGCGGAAAGCAGCCTTTTCCAAGGTGTGTACGCAGGATCAGTAAAAGCTACTTTAATTTTTATCTTACCTCTTCTTTCTTCACTGATCTATTCCGATTCTTTTTATACCGATTATCATAACGGTGTATTAAAAACTATAATTACAAAAGTAAATAAATCAAAGTATATAACTTATAAAGCAATTACAATTTTCTCCTTAACTTTTGCGGTTATTTTTATTAGCTTATTTATAAACTTGATATTGTCAGCTATAACTTTCCCTTCTACAGGTTTTGATAATGTAGGTGCGCTACCTGCATATGATATCGGTGTGCAAAATTATAAAAATGGATATTTTTTAGAAATATTAAGATTGGAATCACCTTTTTTATTTAATGTTATATCTGTATTTATATTGAGTTTATTTGGAGGCTTATTTTCCATCCTTACATTGGGGATTTATTTTTTATGTTTATCCAAAAATAAGATTGTTGGGTTGTTTTTATCTTTTCTTTTTTATGTGTGTATTAATCTATTACTAGCATTTTTAGGATTTGATAAATTAACATTAACTTACCAACTCGACACTACTCATATAGGTACGATCTCACAATTATTACTTTGGATTATATTTATTTTGGCTATATCTATATACCTTTTAAAGAAAGGTATTGATCAAGAATTAATAAATTGAAGGATGATTAAAAATGGTGACACCATTATTTAAATATTTACTGAATAATTATTCGAAAAATTCGAAGAGAACATTCATAGTAATTGGGGGTTTTTTGTTTGTTCTATTTTATTTTTCAACAAATTCAGGTGTTGGGGAAAATAACTTATTTAACATATATCATCTTAATTTTAATAATGGCTTTTTATTAATAATAATAGCACCTATATTTGTATTTTTGATACTGGATATACTATCACCATATGACAATGATATATTATTACTTAAATATTACTTGTTAAGAAACTGGTGGATAGAAAAGTATAAAGCTCTTTTTATTATAATATTCTTATTTGTTATTTCAATAAATTACATTTTTCTTTTCTCACTAATAGTTAATGGACAATTACGTTATATTACGTTTCAATTTCTAATATTCTGTGTGGTTGGAGTGTTATTTCAAATTCTAGGATTTCTTACAATTGGAACATTTTTTTTCACTTTAAAATACATAACAAATAATAAAACTATGTCCAGTGTATTAACCTATTTACTTCTAATCATCCCTTCTTTTATTAAGGGCTTCTTTTATAAGGAAATATTTGGCCTTTTGGATTATATGTTTCTAAACAACACTAAAGGTTCTGATTACCTAACAATTATATTATATTTATTATTACTATTAATTTTAATAATGCTTTTAAATGCATATGTTGTTAAGAAAAAAGATATTTATTGGAGAAATTAAGTATGAATTTGAAAATAGTAACAGGTAATAAAATATTTAAATCTATTCCTCTTATTGTATTAGTTAGTTTATTTATTTCATTATTCAATATTTCGGAGTTAACAAAATATAATATTCCTAATCTCAACTCAAGTCATTTAATAGTTTTTTCCTATGGCTACTTAGACCCATCATCAATTAAGCAATTAATTCCGGTAATTATATGGATTTCTCCTCAATTATTACTGATATATCTCTTAGGAGGTTCTATTTATAATAATTTACAAAACAAGATTATCTACACTTTTACAAGAACAAATAAACGAATAAAATGGTTTTTTAATCAATCAAACTATTTATTCATAAATGTTTTTTTATTTTACTTAATAAATTTTTTGATAACAATTCTCGTTGGATCATTAAATAATATAGAAATTATTACAAAAAATGTATTAATAATTTTAATTGTATTGCTTATTCAGGTTTTTGGAAGTTACTTACTACTTCTTTTCATAAATATGCTTTCATTATATTTTAAAATTTCATATTCGTATGTTGCAGTACTATCTTTAACTTTATTTTTGATTATGTTTTCAGGGCTAATATTTGAATTTTCCCGATCGCATATAAAGTTTATCAAATGGTTGCCAACTTCCCAATCTTTTATAAGTTGGCATAATTTATACTTAGTACATGATTTTCAAAATTTAATACATATTGATTATTTAGAGGGGTTTAAGCTTAATTTTACTTTTTCATATTATTTCATATTCTATTTAATAATCATGTCTTTTTCTATGAGGAAAATAAATAAAATGGATATTATTTAGTAAGGGATCAAAATAAATTTTGCCAGTAGGTAAAATTTTTAGAAAACTAGGAGCTGATATCATGAGTTTTATTGAAATTCATAACTATTCTAAAACGATTCGTGGTCAAGTTGTATTAAATGATATAAATATAAGTCTAGAAAAAGGAAAAATATATGGTTTTATAGGAAGTAATGGTTCGGGTAAAACTATGCTATTTAGAGCAATATGTGGACTAATTAAACCATCTAAAGGGACAATTAAAATTAACAATGAAACTCTTCATAAAGATATTTCTTTCCCTAGGGATTTAGGAGTGATTATTGAATCTCCAGGTTTTTGGGATCATCTTACGGGTTTTGAAAATTTAAAATTGTTATCAACAATTAAAGGGCAAATTGGCGATTCGGAAATTAAACTGAGTTTAGAAAGAGTTGGTTTGAAAAATGATGATCTAAGGATATTTAAAAAGTATTCTTTAGGAATGAAACAAAGATTAGCTGTGGCGCAAGCAATTATGGAATCTCCTAACCTTCTTATTCTAGATGAACCTACAAACGCTTTAGATGAGGATGGGATAAAACTCATAAGAACCATTATATTAGAGGAAAACAAAAGAGGTGCTACAATATTAATAGCAAGTCATAATAAAGAGGATATTGATAATTTAGTAGAACAATCTTTTAAAATGAAGGATGGAAAATTGATAAGCAAAGATTAAAAGGAGTTTGTCAAATGAACAGGACTATAAAAATTATATATTTTATTAGTATTTTACTTATTGTAACAGCAATAATATTTGGGATTAAAACAAAAAACTCGTTTAAAGAAACTAAAATTACTTTGAATTCTAATGAATTTAAAAATGCCAATGTTTCTCTACATGAAGAAAAACCTCAAATAAACTATTTTAATAATGGAATAAAAAATTATACTGAGTTAGTTAACGAATCTGATTTAATAGTTACCGGAACTATAGATGGACAGCGCAAGGAGTATAGCGCTGCTATCAAAACAGAGTTTAAAATTAATAACGTACTAGAAAATAAATCTCTTGTAACTAATTTGCCAGAGAAAATATATGTTTTTGAACCTAGTTATTTTAACTTTGATACTTATTTTATTCAAAATGGTTATAATATTATGCAAGATAATCATGAATATATTCTTTTTTTAAACCATTTAAAGGCACCTGAGAACTATAATTATAAAAGTGAAGAATCTATAACATTTATACCTGTCTCGACATATTATGGTAAGTTTGAATTAAAGGGTTCTGGAATTTCTAAAGTAGTTCTATCAAATCAAGCATTAACCTATAAAGATATAAAAGATCAAGCAATAGTTACTGAAAATCAAAAAATAGTTGATATCTATAAAAAAATCAAGAATAAATTAACAAATACAGATTTAATAAAATAAATTTATAGCGAGTCAGTCGGTTATTAAGGCTAAGAAGAACTCTATTATTATTATTATTATTATTATTATTATTATTATTGGGGTACTTTACAGCGTCAGCGAACCCTCGCTGTGCACTAATGTGATGTACTAAAAACAACTTTTTAAATGGATCTCCATCGATAGGCTCACTATCATGTTATTAATCACCCTGTTTGTCGGTAGATTCGGAACCGACTATGGCGGTGATTTTTTTAATTTGTAACAGTCACTTTCGTTGGCGATATATATTAGCCGTAGAAATTGACGGAATCTATTGTCCATAAATTGGCTGATGTAATGCTGAAAAGGGGAAGCTGAGCATCTGGTGTAATCAATATTAAGTTTCCTTATAATAGAAATTGAAATTATCCTGAAAGGAACATCATCATGAACAACATTAATATTGAAATTACGATTGTTGGAGAATATTCAACTGAGTATTGCGGGCAGAATGAGCCGGCTGTGCGGAGTTTTGAGCCACTTTTTGCGGTCAACAGAGCCAGTGAATGCGGAGGAGAGAGCCACTGTAAAAGGGGGAACAGCCATTGAAATGGTTTTATCCTAATTTCAATGGCTGCTGATTCTATCTAAATCGTTTATCTTCTAATTGTTCGTCTATAATCTCAATTGCCCCACGGACAAGCTCATCAAAATCTAAATCCTCTTCCTCGTCCCATACACAAGCAGTTAGTAACCTACCTACTATTTTCATCATCACTTCTTCCGGTAAATATCTGTGAAAGAAATTGTTTATGGCATCATAAAAATGGTTCTTACGCCAAACTGGTGAAGGTGTAACTGCTAGACTATAATGGTTCTTACGCTATCTTGATGAAAAAAGACGTGGCTAGTAACAAAATTTTATTTTGTTATTTTACAATAATATTTATAATCTATAGAGCACCCGTTTCTCCAATATTGCCAGCCCAGCCCGACCGTAGGTAACCCGCTTTATTGTCTTCAGTCGATTTATTTGTCCCTCAAGTAATCCATTACTGAATGGGGATATTAAAGCATTTTTTACTGCTTGTAAGTCACTTAGGAGTCGTAGAGCATAATAATAAAAGGGATTTTTCTCAGAAGATAATTGTTCTCTAATCCATTGTAGGAAGATGTCTAGATTCTTCGTTTGAATGGCTCCACGGTAGGTTTGGATTGTGTTATAAAGTTCTTTTACAAGCGGATAAAATTCAAAACATTTATTTAAGGAAGCTATCTCTTCCATCTCCAGATTTTCTTCTAGTCTCCACATCCATGAGCATAGTTTTTTTCTAGAAATAAGTATTTTGTCCTCTTTTGAAAGACCAAATTTACGTTCCTTTCGGAACCTTTCACTATTGAACGTACACCTGAAAAAGTGCCCGTATAACCTTGATTTTGAATAGAAGAGTATATTTCTTTTACCGTATTTCCTTCTTGCTCAAGCTTAATAATTTGCTCATAATACTTATCCGTTGGTCTATTTCGGAAACGATGAAATACTGGAGGTTCCTTCATGTTTAAATATTGATAGATGGTTCTTCTGTCCAAGTTATATTCCCTGGCAAGTCTTGAAATATTTTTCCCCTTTTTATGTGCAATTTGAATATCTTGAATCAGTTCCCACTTTTTATTTTGACGATTCTTATTGGGTTGTTCTGCTCGAGTTAGTGGAATTTCTGTGGGATGTGATTCAGGGATGCTCCATTTGATTGAAGCTGGCATGATAGTGGCAAGAAAGGAATCTAGCTGCTTCTTAGCATTCCTAATAAAATGCCATCGATCATAAATCTGGGTAATTGTATTGCTTGCATTTTTAATTCCTTGACGGAAACCTGTAAAACCATCTCGACTAACTAGTTCAATAAAAGGATACTTCTTTAGCCAACTAGTAACTGTTTCAGGTAAACGATTTGGTAAGAGCGCTAAGGGAGCTTTAGATTGGAGATCACATACGAGTGTTCCATAAGTATGACCTTTGCAAAATGCAAAGTCATCAAGACCCACGAAAGGGTGACACCTCTGATTCAATAACAGTATGGTGTATCAAAGCTAATAGGGTATCGTGGCTCACCGGGATATGAGCTGACTTGGCTAATTTTTCAGCTGAGAGGCAACTTGTTAAAAAGGCCATCTTTCGTAAAACTTGTTCTGTCCTTTTAGTTCGCCTACCATTTGATGAGAGCCAATCGAATCGCTCAGTAAAAATTTTGTCAGTGCAATCTGGGTTATCACAAAACCATCTTCTAGAAAGTATTAACAGTTCACAAGATTTTTCACCGATGGGGAGATCCTGTACTTTACGTGTATAGTGACTATGGATGCGGGAACTTTTCTTTGAGCAGAATGGGCAGGCGGAAGATGTTCGATTGCTTTTTAACGTTATTAGTAAGGATTCGTCTGTAGGGTAAATGTACATCATTTCTAAATCAGGATCTGGGGAGGACCAAGGAACAGAGGACATTTTTCTCACTCCTTTTCCTTTAATTATATCAATCTAGCATTAAAAAAGTCTTTCACCAAATCCTCGTAAGAACCACTCTTATTTGTGGAAAACTGTTAATTCTAGTTTATCGTTTACACCCCTTGAAGAAAGTGTTGCAAACGTCTAATTTCTTCTATTTCACTTGGAATTAGACAGATAATTGATATTTCTAGGGGTTTAGCCGGCAAAACTAGGATATTGCTAAGGTATTTTTGGAAGCAAAAGCCCTGAGTTTTCTACGTTGAGTAGAAAGCTCAGGGCTTAATTTTTTCTTTAATTTCTTTTTCATCAATATACAAGAGGTTATTTGATTTATCGTGCCGGCTCTACTCTTTCATTTAAATAACACTATTTATAAAAATTACATTCCACGAACTAGATCCCTCCGTTATAGTGCAGCGCATGACTGCATTAACTACTGTTCCTGTCGCCCTTGATACTGGTTCCCACTTAGCATCGGCTACAACACTAAAAGAAGTGCCCACATCAAATTTCTTAGAATTGTTAACAGTATGGACTCCGCCGATAGTTGACGTCCCCCATTGTTGGAGAGTTACATTTGTATTTTTGATACCTGTTGAAACATCTTGTAATGTCCAGTATCCAGTTGCCTTCGTTATATCATAGTGATTAATATTTCCCGATCCACCTTTTACGATCTCATAATAAACCCTTGAATAAGAGTAAACTGAAAGAGTTGAATCTAATCCTCCTTTTCCTGTATCGTAACCTAAAATGGAAATATTTCCATTTGACTTTTCAAACGTAGCCTCACTAAAAACTGTTGTAACATAACTTTCTACAACTTTTGTTCCCTTTTTTACAGCTTTAAGCTTTTGTGATGTAATTTGGACATCTTTTTTGGAGAGATTAACCTTTTTTCCATTCTTATCTTTAACTTCCATTAGGGTGTTCATGTTTTTATCTAATTCAAGATTATCAGTAACTCCTTCTTTCGCTCTTGAAAGAAGAGCATTATTATCTTTAATTTCTTGCGCTTCAAAGATAATTACTTCTTTATTTTCTAACTCAGAACCTTCAGCAGCAAAAGTAGATGGAGCAAATGTACATAGTGCTATAATAAAACTTAGGATAGATAACTTCACTTTTTTATACACTTTTATTTCCCCCCAGATTTCAAAAGATTTAGCTATTATATTCCTTTGAACGCTATACCGTATAAATGGAATTTGTTTAGAAAGCTATATTAATCCTTTTTTTCCAGAGTAATATTTTCATGATGACCATCCCACTTTATGTCAATTATCATTTCCTTGTCTTCTCTTGTTGTTAAACAATCAGTACATTTTTTGGGAAAAGATAGTTCATTATTTTCATCTAATGCCTTTCCATCACCATTAAAATCGCGTTCTCCATCATTAATTACAATATTTAGTACTTTTATTTTCTCCGGATTTTCTCCTTTGTATTTTACAACATAAGCACCATCTTCGCTATCCTCTGAAATCTGTGTTTTGTACAAACCAATCCAATTTTCGCTTTCCCCTGTAAAACTGAGGACTTTTTGATTGCATCCAACCAATAACATAAAAGTGGAAACACAAAATAATAATCCAATAAATTTTGACGCTTTCATCATATCACCTCTTCGTTATAGCTTATGGTAAAATTTGCGAATCCGAGGTAACAAAATATACTGAAAAGAATAAGTCGTTTTTCCAATAACTTATTCTTTGTAAACGGTTACCACAAATTATGAGTAAAACCTACGTTCCATGATTGGGAACCCTCCGTAATTGTACATGTTTGGTATGCACCTATTTTGCTACCTGTCCCTCGGAATATTGGCAGCCAGGTTTGTGGGGGAGTTATAGTAAAGGAGGTTCCTGTTGAATAATCCCTATATTGAGCACTATTTCTATCGCCACCAGCTTCAGATAAACCTGTTTGCCCAATTCTAACCTTTGTATTTTTAATCCCAGTTCCAACATCTTGTAATGTCCAATAACCTGTTACTTTAGTTAAACCATAATGTTGCTTCCCATTAATTGTGGTAATGTTATAATATAGACGAGAATACGAATAAACTGATAAAGTGGAGTCTAATTCACCCCCTCCATGATCAGCAAAAATACCCACCTCACCTGCGTTTGGATTAATTGAGACTTCTCTAAAAAATGTAGTTACATAACTATCCACTACTTCACCGTTAGCATTTACAATTCTTTTAAGGCTTTCAGTAGTACTTTTTAAATCTGATTTAGATAACGGAATCATGGTTCCGCCCTCGTTCGTTACAGTAACTAATGATTCTAATCTCTTCTCAATCTGAGGATTATCAGTAATTCCTTCTGATGCCCTAGAAAGTAGAACTTCTTCATCACTTATTTCTTTTTTTTCAAACACAACTACTTCTTTTTGATATCCTTTGGCAGCCACTATTGTGGAGGAATATACCGTAGAAGCAATTAATAACAAAATCGTACAAATCACCGTATTAATTTTCATAGCTTTCAAATCCTTCCTCTCCCTTTTTAAAAGTTGAATAACAATATTATCGTTCCTCACCTCACCCCTATCATGAAATTAAGACCTAATTGCTACCTTAGATGTTTATCTAAAATTTTCCAAACTTGTTAATGTTATTGAATTTGACTTAAACTGTTAATAGTATTTAAGTAGAAATCTCATGAAGGTGGGTTTGTTAATATTGGTAATAATTAGGGCCTTTTGAGGAATTACATTACCGCTGAACACTCAGTAGTTGCAGTCGACATAAAGGAAAGTTTTGTTAAATAAATTCTATCAACAATAATTTTTCACCCCTATCCAAAAGTTTTATACTACACTATTATCTTATCATAAACCTAATAGCAATAAACTAAAATTTGGAAATTCAGTATGAATTTAGGTAAGAGGGTCTGCCTAATAATTTACAATATGGTCATATGAGTTCAGAAGAACAAAATTTGGATATGCAAATTAATTCTTTGCTTCAGTATGGTGCTGAGAAAATATATCAAAAAAAATTAATCCAGAACCAGACTATGATTATGATCATGATTTCGATGAAGATGATTTTCGAGGATACCAAGGAGGAATTATTGATGATGCCGATATGATATTTAACCGAGATATAGATTATGATGAATAAATTACTAATCGTTTAAGCACAATTGTTAACTTAATCTAAACAGTTAAAAGGATATTCTTATCATTAAATAAGAACCATCCTAAGAAGTAATATTAATGGATGATTTCCCCACATTAGGTTCACTTATATTCATTTATAACCATAATCTTAATAAACCTTGAAAGGCTAAATGCCAATCAAGGTTTATTCATTTTCTTTTAGTATATTTGTCTATCCAATCCTTAATATCCTGCCCCAAAAACACATGACCGCTCTTCCCCATTTTTCTGCCCCGCAGCGTGAAATTCATCCAGGATGATCATTGACGGTTCCAACGTGATTAGCTCTTCATGGGTCATCGCCGTCAGCTTGGATAACTCAGGAAGGATACCTCTGTTCACAGACATTAATGTTGGTAACTAAGAAACCCTTTATTATCAAGGGATTTACAGTTCTTTTCTATTTTCTATATGTACATTTATGTTGGTAACAAAATACTATGCTTGAAGAGTTTTGAAACCAGTCAATCGAAAAAGGAAGATCAGCCGCATCAAATTCAATTGCTGAAATGGAATTTGTTTAATTTGCAATGTAGTCAATCGAAAAACTGCCTATTTGGGACTTCACTTTTAATCTATTCGATTATCTTTGTTTAATCTTATACATAGAAATACTATATATATAATATCCCTATGTATACGCAACTGACGATTAACGAAGTCGAACTAGCGGTGTGGTACAAATTGGAGTAGAAACTGACTTAAAGAGGTGATTGTTATGACATCAATTTTATTAATTGGGCTTGTTGGTGTGATCCTTGTGATATTCTTCAAGAATTCCATCATAGGTACCTTTGGTGATAACAACAAACTAGTGCGGAAGTTACGAAGTACAAAATGGTTTCAAAATCATTTTGTAACGGGCATATTCTTATTCGTAATGAATGGAGTTCTCTTTTTTTCAACATGTCTTGTGCTCTATATTTCCACGTATTTCATGATTCCATATATCCATTTACTTGTAATGTTCTTGGCAGTAGCTGGTAGTATCTTTTTATGGATATTAATCAATAAAGCATGGCACGGGTCAAGTAGAAATCGTTTGAAAATGGCAGTCCTTGGCAGCAGTTTTTATATTGTCTTAACGATTATTTTCATTTACATGTTTGTAACCCTAAAACCGTCTTATCAAGGTGAAGATATATTTATGAGGGCGTTTGGAATCGTATTCGCTATTATCGTGACAACCGTTGCGTTTATTACATGTTTAGTTATTACGGGATTTTCAAAAAGGAAAATAGTAATTTAAGTGCCTGTTACTGTTCGAGGTTTAGTAGATTGGGCCGATATGAAATAACTTGCAGTTCCCATTTTCTCGGAATTTATTTTTTCCATAATAAACCTAAACATAACAAATCACATAAATTTCGCAACACAATTCACTGTATATTGCAAAGTCAAAAAGGCTTTAAGATGCATATATCTCAAAGCCTTTTTTAACATTTTCCTTTTTCGAGAAACTGCTCTGTAAGTTGTTCATGTACATTAGATACTAAAGCTAGTTTGATAAATAACCTGAAAACCTCCGCCTATATTAAATAACTGGTTATTCAATTATAATCCACATACTAAATCACAAAAAAATTCACACACCTTCCAAAAATAATTTCATACCTTGTGATTTACTAGGTGAATTGGGAAACAATAAGAAATTAAAATTCGCCATAATGCTGATATATCAATAAAAAGTGCACTGTGATTATATTGTGAATTCAAGTGCGTTTTCCTATGTGTTTTATAGTGTTTACACCTCTCAAGTAAACTCTTTACTATTTTCCTTAAGGAGCTTATTTCTTATAAAATCTAAAGATATTCCCGTTTTAGTTGCGCTGCAATGATATTTTTTTGAATCTCGGATGTTCCTTCATAAATCTTGGTTATTCTTGCATCACGGTAAAAACGTTCCACAGGGTATTCAGCAATATAACCCATTCCTCCGTGAATCTGTACGGCTTTATCGGCAACACGATTATAAACCTCGGAACCGAACAGTTTTACCATGGCCGCTTCCTTTATGACCTTCATCTCTTGGTCGACCATCCAGGCAACTCGGTAGGTCATACTTCTTAAGGCTTCTATATCAAGAGCCATGTCCGCCAAATAATGTTGAATAATTTGTTGTTCAAAGATCGGTTTATCAAACTGAATTCGTGTATTTGCATGATTAATAGACATCTCTAAAAGCTTATCACAAGAACCCAGGTTTCTTGCTGCAAGCCCGGCTCGACCATTGGCAAGAATTTTCAATGCGTTGACATACCCTTGTCCCTCTTGACCAAGTACATTTTCTATAGGAACTTCACAATCTTCAAAGAAAATTTCTGCGGAATGGGATCCGTGCAGACCCATTTTCTTTTCGTTTTTACCAATTATGAACCCAGGAAAGTCTTTCTCTACGATAAAAGAGGTAATTCCCTTTGCTCCCTTCGATGGATCTGTTACAGCCATAACCGTAAAGACACTCGCGATAGGCGCGTTTGTAATGTAATGCTTGCTCCCATTTAAGACATATTTATCTCCTTTTCTTACCGCGGTTGTTTTCAAATTCGATGCATGGGAGCCTGCACTAGGTTCTGTCAAAGCAAAGGCACCGATCATTTCCCCTCTGGCCATAGCGGGCAAATATTTTCGCCTTTGTTCCTCATTTCCCATCTCTACGATCCCAACAGAACCGATCCCTGTATGGCCACCGATGACGGTGGTATACCCATTATGTGTTCTGCCTAATTCCTCGTAGATCGCACACTTGCCAACCATTCCGATTCCCGTTCCGCCGTATTCTTCCGGGATGCTTAATCCAAACAAGCCTATTTCCTTAGACATGTTCATAATCTTCTCAGGAATTTCATCCTTTTCTTCAATTTCCATGGCAAGTGGTTCCACTTCACTATCAACAAAATCCCGAATGCTTTGTTTTAAAGATAGGATATCTTCCGATAAAAGAAAATCCATAATCTTCACTTCCTTTCTATATTTTATTTGCTTTACCCCGCATACGGAAAATTGCTTCCAAAAAAGCCCATTAAATTCGCATATTTTCCACAATCGTTGTAATCCCTTGCCCTCCTCCAATGCAAAGAGTAACTAACCCATACTTTTCTTCTCTTCGTTCCATTTCGTGCACTAATTTTGTCATTAGAATGGCACCTGTGGCTCCAAGAGGATGACCTAATGCAATGGCCCCGCCATTGACATTAACCCTTTCCAAATTCAAATTTAGTTCCTTTATTACAGCAAGCGCCTGCGCCGCAAAGGCTTCATTCAGTTCAATTAAACCCATATCATTTAAAGAGAGACCTGCCATGGATAACGCTTTCTTCGTAGACTGAACCGGACCAATCCCCATAATTTCAGGAGAAACCCCCGAAACAGCCTGAGCAATAATTTTTGCTTTTGGTTTAAGGCCATATTTGTGTGCAGCGACCTCCGACATCATTAAAACAGCAGAAGCCCCATCGTTGCGCCCACTGCTATTACCCGCAGTTACTGTACCATTTTCTTTAAACACCGGTTTCAAATTCGCCATCTTTTCCAGACTGGTTAATCTCGGGTGCTCATCGATTTCGAAAACTTTTACTTCTTTTCGTTGCTTAACTTCATAAGGAACAATTTCCTTTCGGAACCGCTCATTCTGGATTGCTTTTTGTGCAAGTTCCTGACTGCGAAAGGCAAATTCATCCTGTTCCCTTCTCGATATTTTATACTGTACGGCTAAATTTTCCGCTGTATATCCCATTGTGAGATTCCCATAGATTTCAATTGGCTGTGAGCGTGGTTGGCTTTCCGTATTAGGATCAACAATTTCTCCATTTCCTGAACCGTATCCATAGCGTGCTTTTCGAATATAATAGGGGGCTGTGCTCATCGATTCGGCCCCGCCGGCTATGATTACATCTGACATCCCACTCATAATTTGCAAGGCTGCATTATTAATGGCCTGAAGTGCTGAACCGCATTGTCTTTGAACGGTATAACCCGGGACCTCAACTGGCAGCCCGGCGCGCAAAAGAGCTACTCGGGCTAGATTAGGAGAATCCGCACTTTGTTTGGTCTGTCCCATAATGACCTCTTCAACTTCATTTTTGTTCATTCCTGTTCGTGCTACAAGTCCTTCGATGACTTTTGCAGCAAGGAAATCTACTTCAATATCCTTCAAGCTGCCTCCAATTCGCCCCACAGCAGTACGTACAGCATCAATAATGACAACATTTCTCACTTTCCATCCTCCTCATACACATGGCCATTTAGGAATGAGGCCTTCTTTTTATCATTTCATCCCACATAAGGAACGAGATTCCCCACTTGGAACAATAATACTATCCATCTCCTTTGTTAGTCAATTGAATTTTCGGAAAATTATCAATATTGACAAATAGTAGGGTGAAACTTATAATTTAACCCAACTTAAACCTGTAAGGTGTACAGGAATGATGAATAGGAGCTTGCTCATGCAAAAACAAAATGAAAAGGAAAAATCAGAGGTTCCTGCTCTAGAGGCTTCCATTAAAATTCTGGAATATTTAAGTCGTTATAAAAGTAAGGAACGTTCCCTGTCACAAATCGCTAAGAATTTATCTATCAATAAGAGTACCTGTCATAGAATTCTAAAATTATTCATTCATTATCGCTATGTTTCATACAATGAGGATTCTAAACAGTATAATCTTGGGCCATATCTTCTCGTCTTAGGCACTAGGGCTTCAGAGTTTATCGATTACCTTAGGCTTGCTAAACCATACCTCAAGTCCGTATGCGAACAAACAAGGCTAACAAGTGTTTTGCTTGAACCTTTATCCAATGATCGATTAATGTATGTTGCCAAGGAGGAACTTGATTCGCCGGATGACCCTGTTCAGGTGACAGTAAAAATAGGACAGCATTTCCCTGTAACCAGTGCCTCTTTTGGTAAGTGCTACTTAGCGTTTCTTGAGGCAGAACGAACGAGAGAAATGATTCAAAAGGTTAATTTTAAACAATTTACCGATAGTTCCATTACAGATTTTGAAATATTTCAGGAAAGTTTAAATGAGGTGAAACAAAAAGGGTATGCAGTAAGCTATGAAGAACATACACCGGGTATTGTTGGTGTTGCAGCACCTATCTTTGACCATAACGGCGAGATAAAAATGGTTATTGCCTGTATCGGCTTTGCTTCAAAAATTAGTGAAGAACAGATTTCATTCTGTGGGGAAATGCTCAAAGAAGCATCAAAAAGGATAATGGAAGTAATTGGAGGAAGGGAACCCTAATAATCTCTTCCTCCTTTTGATTGCATCTATTTTCCAACAAATTTCTCAACAGTTTTTATAAAAAAAGCTTATTATACCTTCGTGGTTAGCATGACTAATCAAACGATTGGTTAAATAAAAATAAACTAATCAAATGTTTGATTAAAACGTTGGCTAAGCTTACGAATGAGGGAATTCACCCATAAGGGAACTGAAAATGATGTCAAAAATTGGGGCTGGATTGTTCCTTTCATGCGAAAATCATGACGAATAGCAGCCCCTTATGGCCCATTCCTTACCTTTCGACAAGAACACCTATATTTTCCTTTCAATTAAACATTTGATTAAAAACAAGGAAAGTCCTTTTATCATTTGATTTTTCCCAGGAAATTTTAAAAAAAGAATGTCGAAATCCGCTCGACCTTTTCTTCATAAAACCAATAGATTTTTCCAACTGCAATGAAAGAACGTAAAAATAAAGAAAGGCGGATTGCCTTTCTTTATCTTATACACAACTATTCTACATCTTACTCATATGCTTTAGGTCATCTATCATGGATTCTATTTTGCATTCTCATCTGGTTGATGAATCCCAAAGATATTGCCTTCAGGATCAATAAAATATCCTTGCCACGCCATGCCAGGTAGAGCATATTTGGCCATTGCGACCTTTCCGCCATTCTCTATGATCTTTGCTTCCGTTACATCGTAATTTTCCACTCCCATGGTACAAGCAAATCCATTTAAAGGTTGGTTCGGTTCTGGCGGAGCACTTTGACGCTGCATCAAAGCACCATTGATCCCAAGTTCACTTTCATCGCCAGTCACTGCCCCGAAGTAAGGCATGCCAGCATACTCACTCCAATCTTGAAACGTCCATCCAAATACTTCTCCATAAAATTTCTTGGCTCTATCCATGTCATTCACATGAATTTCAAAATGTACTAATCTGCCCATGATTACCTCCTATATTTACATAGATTAACTATTGCCATAAATCATCTATCGTATTCTCTTTCGGCAGCGCAACAGGGAAACCTGCTCATCTGAGGCAAAATTTATTTGTTTAATATCAGTTTTTCGATGGCATATGCCACGCCGTTTTCATTATTAGAAAATGTTTGAAACTCTGCAACCTTTTTTACGCTTGGTACCGCATTGCCCATTGCTACACCACAGCCGGCATATTCCACCATACTTAAATCATTTTCGCCATCGCCGATGCAAATCACTTCTTCTCTTTTAATTGAAAGTTTTTCCGCTAGTTGTTTGACTGCATTCCCTTTACTGACGCTGGGATGAAGAATTTCTAAAAAGTACGGTGCACTTTTGACCCATGTAAATTGTTCCTTAAATGAATCCGGAATGTTCGAAATGATTTTGTTTAAGTGTTCCGGTTCGTCAATAAACATAACCTTTGGAATCAAAAAGTCTGCGGGTATTTCTTCTATCGTCCGATAATGAAGGGGAATTTGATTGATATGAGATTCATATACCGTGTACTGGTTAATGTCTTTATTCGGTGTGTAGACATTTTTTGAGTCAAAAAAGTGCATCGGTGAATGAAGCTTTAAACTCAATTCATATAACACTTTTAAATCTTGGTATGATAAGGAAATTTCAGAAATAACTTCATTCGTATGCGTATTTTGCACAAGTGCACCATTAAAGGTAATCACATATTCATCTTCATCTGTTAATTTCAATTCCTCAATGATAGGCTGGGCCCCGACGATTGGCCTCCCTGTGCAAACAACGACCTTCACCCCTTTTGCTTTTGCGGCTTGAATTGCCTCATTTACCTCCTTCGTAATTTCCTTCCGATCATTAAATAAAGTCCCATCAACATCAATTGCCACTAATTTGTACAAATCTTCACCCTCTATTCCTTCTATAAGCATGGTTGCTCTATCAAAAATTTTTGTGTTGTTCGAGCTAGTAATTACGTATTTTTGTGTTCACGTTTTGTTGAACAATTAGATTTCAAATCGGCCTTTAGCTTCGAAAATCTCATCAACAGCCTGCTGATATCCACTCGTTTTTTGCAAAGAATCCCTAATATTTGTAACCGTTTTATGGAAAGATGGCTGGTCTAACATATACTCTACTGCTTCACTCAGCTGTTTTGCCGTCAAGCTCTCCATTTGCAATTGAATACCTGCCCCGATACGGGCAACTTGCTCGGCAATGACCGGCTGGTCTGCGCTTTGCGGGATAACAATGAGTGGAACCCCGTAATAGAGACCTTCATGAACACTGTTCATACCACCATGTGTAATAAATAATTTTGTATGTTTCAGTACCTCAGTTTGCGCAACATAATGTTTCACAATGAAGTTTGTAGGGATTTCTCCTAAATCAGAAAGTCGCACTTTTTCTCCAATAGACATGATAACGGTTTGATCTGTGTTCCCAAGTGCTGCGAAACAAAGCTTATAAAAAGGAATGGCCTGGTTGAAAACCGTGCCGAGTGAAATATAAATTGGCCTTTTTCCTTTGATTGCTGGGAAATTGGAGTTTCCTTCCGTTAACCGTGGAGAGATGGACGGTCCAACAAATTTGTACGTACTGTCAAAATCTTCTCCGCCAGGTTGAAACTCTCTCGTTGTATAAACGATTGTAAGTGGTGCCGGATTACAATAGACTTCGTAAGGAGAATGGATTTCAATGCCATATTTCTCCTCCACCCTTGCCTTCAATCTTTGGTATTCAGCAAATGTTTCCGCAGGGATTTTTTTAGAAAGCGGTTCGAACATGGTATCGAATTGTGCTTTTGTCTGCGCAAAGGAAGTACACGAATTGATGGCCGGAAGCTGGAGGATTTGGGCTAGTAATCGGCCGCAGCCAAACATGGAATCGTGGATAATATAATCAAATTGTTCTCCTTTGATTTGATCCAGCACGCTAGGAATGACAATATCTGCCGTAAATAGAAGACCATTGATCCTTTCGAGTAAATTATTTCTCCCACCTAAGATAAAGGCTTTAATAAACTTTTGACCATCCAATGTTCGTACAATAGCTCCCGTCTTCTTAATTCGCTCTCGAAAGGCCTCTATTGTAAAGTACACTACCTCTTCGCCACGCGAAATAAGCTCTTCTACAACCCCAATAGTTGGATTGATATGCCCTTCTGAACCGGCATTAATAAATAACACACGTGACAATTTCACCACTCCTAAACCTTGGGGACAGTTCTGGTGGCCTTTTTGATCCAACAGAACTGTCCCCATGGCAATTTAGTTATTTTGCTCAAGGCATTGATAAACGGACATCATATCTCGTTTATTTAACTCACGAATTCGATTAAAAATAGGAATATTTGCGACTGCCTCAGTATATAAGGGTTCATCCACAACATCCTTTACTGTTCCAGTTAACCATGTTTTTACTTGTACGCCTTCGACCAGTTCTATAAGGCCCTCAGCATTGATGCCGGTTGCATAACAACTTACACATGGAATGGTTAATTTAAACACGCCATCATGCAAATTGTCTTCTGATATCACTTTCTTTCCTTTACAAAATGGACATGGCTGGCTTTTTTTTATTTTATTTATTTCGGTAACTAATTTTTTGTAGCCAAACGCTTCATAAACATAGGTTAGCTTTTTGTATTTTCCATTGGTGAAATACTGATCGATGATTGCTTCTCTTGTTTCATTGATTGCAGGAAAATCACAGATGGTCACTTGATTATGGCTGCTAATCGATTCAATCTTGTCTTTGAGTGTATCCCAGAATGGTAAGACATTTTGTAATACCATTTCATACCCCGTAAAGCTTGCTTGTTCTAGCTCAAACATCTTCAGTGCGACTTGTGTTTTTCTAGGCAGTAATGAGACATCTTCTGTCAAAATCATATCGCCGCCGACAATCGATTTCAGTTTGACGAGCGCAGGTAGGTCACCTACTATTTTCACTACTTGGTCAAGCGGCAGATTAATCAGTTCCCGAATATCTGTATCTCCAAATTTTAGCGGTTTATGGTGGTTTAAAACCGTCCCCTCACAAACCGGACAGGTGATTTTTTCTTTGGAAGCTTTCATTTTCTCTTTAATGATGGATTTTGACACGACAATATACATACCAAGGATGGTATTAAAACCTACCCATGTTCGACGTGCCTTTCCATCCTTATCATAAAATGACTTTTCAAAATACCCGTACCAAAATGTATGCTTCTCTTCTTCTGACATCTCATTATAGCTTTTTGTCAGGTCATGCCCGAGTTCATTCTTAATTTCTTCAAATAGAAATTCTAATTTTGCGTATTGATAAAATTTTAATACGTCCATTATTTCCGGATAGAATAGACCATCCCAGAAAGGCGTATTCTTATCTTGAATCACAAGATCTTTATCAAATATTTCAATTTTAAGGCGTCCTGAGCATGACGGACAATGATTGTCCTTCGAATAGAAATCAAAGCTTTTCGTATCTTTATTGGTTGGATGGGACGCAATAATATGGTTAATCAAGCCGCCCATTTCATATAGGAAACTATATTGACTATACAAATGCCTTTCAAAATCAATGGCAACGACTGGCGAAATTTTAGTAGAATCGTATTCACCGTAAATCAACCGAGCCATTGATGATAAGCTTTTTAAAATACCGCCCTTATAGATATTTTCTGCCTGTTTAAAATAGTCGATATGATTTTCTTTTAAATAAGTAATGCCATGTTGTGAATGGAGTGTAGACGAAATAGGCGTTTGGGCAGCCGTATCTTCCCTGTTATTAGTCTCAACATATTCTTGATGGCTAACAACATCAAGATGTGTGACAGGCTCATTCTTTCTTTTACCAAAATCAATGATAAAATCAGAACTCTCCAGCATATAGGCATTATGTTCAATCATCATGATAGAAACGGATTTATCCTGTAAAATCCCCCTGATACTATCGATGAATTGATTTAAAATATTTTGTGATAAACCTTTTGACGGCTCGTCAAAAATGAAAAGTGTATGAGGATTTCTAGAATTTGCAAATAGTTCTGAGACTAAATGCACGCATTGAAATTCACCCGTCGATAATGTTTGCGTCTTTCTATTTAACGTCAAATATCCTAATCCAAGTTTGATCAATAAGCTCAAACGTTTATGTGCGATATCTTCATTTGGAAGTTCCTCAATGATGTCTTCAATGGAACGATCGAAAATATCATCAATATCTTCACTATATTTTGTGAGCTTCTTTTTAATATCAAGAAAAGTCGCAACGGTTGACCGACTCGTAATCGACTGGTTTCGATCTTGACCCACCATTACCAGTTTATCTTTTTTGTACCGCTTCTGAAAATCTTCGGCAATACATTTGTTGACAAGAGTTGATTTACCGCATCCAGACTCTCCAGTAATCGTTACAAGTCTATTTTTGGGTATGTCTATTTCGGCCATTTGAATATTGCGGCAATATAAATCCTGAAAATGATAGAAATCTAGTGGTACTTCCTCATTTCGTTCTGAGTATATTGGCTGTGGCCGCGGTGATACATCCACGATTTTTCCGCCATATTTACCACTGCCAGGTCCAAAGAATATCTTTTTATCCGTTGTATCGAGCACTGTGTCAGAATGGTCAATCAGCCAAATTTGATTCTTGTAGCCTAATTGTTTAATTTGTTCTAAAATTTTCAGTAATGTATCGTGATCAATCCCGACTGATATTTCATCAATGATAATAACCGTATTTTCACT
Organism: Neobacillus sp. OS1-2; assembly: GCF_030915505.1. GTDB lineage: Bacteria > Bacillota > Bacilli > Bacillales > Cytobacillaceae > Neobacillus. Next base: position 2,425,538 of record NZ_CP133265.1, on the reverse strand, counting down.
TACAGCCATGAATTCTGCGAGGTAAAGCCGCGTTAATTCTCCACCTGACAACGTACCCATAATCCTGTTTAATGTTAAGTAGCCTATATTCATATTGATAATATTTTTAAGTATATGCTGTTTTTCTTCACTAATCTGTAAATCCTCTGATAACGAGAGAATGGTTTCCATACTTAAGTTGTTAAGATCTGCTATGTTATGTGGTTTACCAAATAAATCATATGTATATTGCTGGACATTTTCGTTATAACGCCTTCCATTACACTTAGGGCATTCGACATTACTGTTAGTACCGCGCCCTTTACACTTAGGACACCAGCCTAATTCATTATTAAATGAAAAGACTTCCGGAGAAAGATTGTATTTATCAGCGAGTCGTTCGCGGATTTCTGTAAACACGCCGGTATGTGTACCAATAGTCGAACGTGGATTAGAGGATATGGATGATCTCCCCAGAAAAAGGACTAATGGCATCTCTTCCATATGAATAGCACTGAAATTGGTTTCCATAATATCAGGAAATAAATACTGATAGTCAGCCTTGGGTAACAAGGAAACAAGCCGCTTCTTGGATTCCTCCCCAATGGTTTGACAAAAAGTTGTTTTACCAGATCCAGACAAACCCGCAATGCCGAGCGATTGGTCTTCCGGCAAGCTAGCATCTAAACGATTAATATTGTTCGCAATTAATTGACTTATTTTCATTTTTATATCCACCCCATTCTCTAAATCTAGTATTGCCATATTAGCACAACTTCAAATAAATATGTTGTGTTCTTTTCGAAAAAAAACAAACAGCTCAGTCCCATACTGAGCCGTTTGATCATATATATTAGCTATAAGCATGTAATAAATTAGAAGGTCTCTACTACCTCCCTCTTCATTCTTGTAACCAATGATTCAAGATTAAATGCCGTTTCAAACCCACCTCTAGTGGCATCAGCGATGGAAATATAACCTGCTGAATCACCTATTACAAAGACATTGTCGAACTGTTTTTTAAATGATGCTTCTAACGGATTATAAGGCATTACCCCCATGGCAATGACAACCTGATCAACGTCTACTTCTGTCTGTCTTCCTGAATCTTTCTCTTCGAGAATAAGACCATTCGGAACAATTTTCTTTACTTTATGACCTGTCATGATCGTAACATCCAATAATTCTAATCGATTGAACAGCCGTTTGCGTGTTGCTGGACTTATTTTCTTTCCTGACTTAGTAGGTACTTCAATGAAAGTGATTTGGTTCCCTTCTTCTGCAAGTCTACGAGCGGTACTTTGACAAACCATTCCACTGCCTAAAACAGCAATATGTTGACGATTAAATTGTCTTTGCTCCATTTTTACCTCTTTATAATGACATACATTCGCTAGATCGTGTCCCTCGATTTGAGGAATAAATGGTTGACCTCCCGTTGCCAGGATAACAGCATATGGATGTAATGATTCCACCTCTTCAATAGTAGCCTCCGTATTTAGTCGGATATCCACTTTTAACCGTTCCATTTCATTGACGAAGTAATCAATGTACCAATTCATTTTCTTTCTATACACCGGCTCGGTTACTTGATTCAACTGTCCACCAAGTCTATGGTCCTTTTCAAACAAGGTTACCTCGTATCCTCTTAATGACAGCACCCTTGCAGCCTCCATTCCTCCTGGGCCGCCACCAACGATTACAACTCTACGTTTTTCCTCAATCCTCTTAAACTCATCAAACTCCAGTTCCCGTCCTGCTCTTACGTTGATTGAACACTCAATCTGTGCAGTTGAATAGGCACAGCGTAAACAGGAAATACACATCCTAATTTCTTTTTCTCTTCCCTCTGCTACCTTACGAACCCATTCCGGATCTGCAAGTAGGCCTCGTCCAATAGCAACAAAGTCTGCTTTTCCATCTACTAATATGGACTCAACAAATTGGGGTTCGCGAATGGCCCCAACCGAAATCACTGGGATATGCACCTCTTGTTTAATTGCTTCTGCTAGATAGACTCTCCACCCCTGCTCAAATAAGGGTGATTCGATTACTTTATCCATAGAATTATAGTTGCCTGCACTTGCATGCAGCCCGTCCACACCGATCTTTTCTAAATAACGGCTAATTTTTTTACTTTCCTCCACATCGATTCCATGTTCATCAAATTCATCTACACTTAATCGTACGGTGACAGGGAAATCTTCATCACATATTTGTTTGATCCCTTGGACGATCTCCTCTAAAAATCTCATTCTGTTTTCAAAGTTACCACCATATTCATCGGTCCGTAAATTGGTATAAGGGCTTAAGAATTGGTTAATCAAGTAGCCGTGTGCACCATGAAGTTCCACACCGTCCATTCCGGCAAGCTTACATCGATAGGCACCCATAATAAATTTTTGAATCAAGTCTTTTACTTCTATGGTAGTTAATTCTCTTGGTTCTTCCCCGATTGCATCACATGTCACTGGACTCGGAGCAACAATTTGTTTACCACCCGTCAACATGGAATTGGATTCTCTTCCTGCATGGTGCAGCTGTACAAAGATTTTGGCCCCATATTTATGTACGGCATTCGCCAAACGATGAAATCCCGGGACAAAGCGATCCTCATCTATTCTTAACTGGTTTACGGCACCCTTTCCTAATTCATAATCAATACTGGTAAACTCCGTAATGATTAACCCGGTTCCCCCTTTGGCCCTTTCTTCATAATAACGAATTTGGTGATCAGTGATCTCACCGGTAGGACCAGCCAAATTGGTACACATCCCCGGCATGACAATTCTGTTTTTCAACGTTACATTCCCTATTTTGCCGCTTCCTAATAAATGATGATAACTCATATGTGGACTCCTCCTTTTTAATTGTGAATAACTTCACATTCATCCATCCATTTCCAATTATAATCGATTGGATGAAGTTTTTTTGTAAAGATTATGACAATTAGGTGGAAAATGAAAAGCAAAAGTGCCCTGGTCTGCGGCGCATGAAATAAAAAAGCTAACTCCTCCATCCAAAAAAGGATGGGGAGTCAACTTTTTCACTGGATTCCACACACAGCCCTTTTATGGCAGAATTCCATGATTATACAACCCTTTTTTCTACCAGTTGATCATCTTCCTTTTTTCTAGAAAATAAATTTGCTAGAGCTTCCGGAAGAGCCATCAAGGCTGGTACAAAGATTGGAAGCAGTACAAAGCAAAGAATCACAAGACCCGTGATAACTGCGATGGCCAGTTCAGATAAAAGAACAATCCCGGCAGGCATAAGTGTGGCAAATGTGCCTCCAAGTATGACAACGGCTGCGATAATGACGCCGCCTATTTGCCTCGATGCCAACACTATGGCTTCTTTAGCCGGCATAGTTGGATATTCCTTAAACCGCATCATTAAGAATATACTATAGTCTACTCCCAGGGCGACAATAATGATAAAGGAGAAGAATGGCACGAACGAAGAAATACCCGCAAGCCCCTTTAAGTCTATGAAAATATAATTGATGATAAACATCGCCGCATAGTATGCCCCAACAAGGGATGCCGTGATGAACACAGGTGTCCAGAAAGATCGTATAACGAAGAACAATACAAGCAATACACCAATAATAACAATGGTTGTTGTTTTATTCAGATCTCTGGTTAATACATTATTCATATCGTTAGTAGTCGCACTTGGTCCAGATGTTCCGCTCTTAGCACCTGATAGTGTAGTGCCCTTCAGCCCATCAGAAACCGTTTTATTGATTTGTTCTATCGTCTTTAAAGCTTTCTCAGAATATGGATCATCCTTTAATACAACCAAGAATTTGGTGATTTTTCTATCATTGGACATGAACGTATCAAATGACTTTTCAAAGTCCTTGTTCGTTAATGCTTCCTTTGGTATAAAGAACGTTTTCGTATTCAACTGTGTGAGGTACCCATTCGTTTCCCCTATGCCATCAGAGATTTGTTTCAAGCCGTTGTTCACATCTGACAGCTTTTCTCCAAAGACACTGAATCCATTGAGACCATCGGCAAGCTGCTGCTGGCCCGATTTCATCTGGCTAAGTCCAGCCGTAACACTGTTCATATTCGTGACGATCGTGCCAATTCCCGAAGATGCTTGACCAAGTCCAGATTCAAGCTTATTCAACCCATCCGCCATTTGCGACAAACCGCTGCTCATGGCTGTTAGATTTCGATTGGCTGTTCCAAAACCAGCCGTGACGGCATTATAATTAGTATTTAGTGCTTGGATTCCTTCTGGTGTAATCTGACTTAATGATGCTGATAACTGTGCGACAGTTTGCTGTAACGCTACATAATTGGCATCACTTTGGGAATTAGAATAACTGCTGCCTAATGCTGTTACCATAGACTGCATTTGCACCAGTGCACTTTTCACCCCAAGAAGAGCCTGTGCTGCATCCTGGTAGTGGCTGCCCATCTCTACATATCCCGCCTGCATCTTCCCATAGTTTTCTGCGAGCATTGTGACACCACTGCTCATCTTGGAGAGATTCATTTCAATAGCAGCTATACCGTTAGAAATCGTTTGTGACTTGCTTGACCCATCATCTATTCCTGTTTGGATTTGCTTCAATCCATCGGTTAAGGCAGCCATACCATCTTGAAGCTTGGCCGTGCCATCCACCATTTGACCCACTTGGGAAAAGTCCGCAGATGTGAGGCCATCTTGTGCTTCTTTCAAACCATCATGAATCTGATCCACACCATCTTGTGTTTGAGATAAGCCATCCGTAACAGATCCCATTTGACTGTCAACGTAAAATTCATCAATTTGTTTCCCTTGAGGTTGTGTGACGGAAGAAACCTGCTTAATCCCCTTTATGCTCTTTAATCTCTCGGTTATGTCATCTATGACAGCAAGAAATTCGTTATTATTAAGTGCTTTGTTCGTTTCAATGACAACAGTTGCGGGCATTGCCTGACCTTTGCCAAAGTGCTCCGCTACTATATTGATCGCTTTTGAAGAAGGATATTTATTTCCAAGCTCTCCAATGGTGTCAAAGTTCAATTTTTCCTGATGCAAAAACACCATGGGTCCAATGATCAAAAGGATGATCACCGTGGAGATAATAGGATGCTTAACAGCAAAGGAGGATGTCTTTCCCCAGAACTTGTTTTCCTTATGACCACTAACACTTTTGGAAGGCCAGAAAAGTTTTCTGCCTAACACCTTCATGATAAACGGGGTCAAGGTCACGATTTCAAGCAAAAGAATGGTTACCCCGATCACCACCACAACACCAGATCGATAGATAGGAGATTCGGCAAAAATGAGTGCAAGGAACGCAATAAATACCGTCAGTATACTATAAGCAATGGTTTTACCTGCCGTTTTATAGGTGTTAACGATGGATTCATCGATCGTGTGGCCATGGGATAATTCTTCCTTAAAACGGTTAAAAAGAAGGATATTATAATCCGTTCCAATCCCAAAAAGAATCAGGATCAGGAGCATCTGAGTCAGACTGGTAATTGGAAATCCTGCTTTATCAATTAATTGAGCGGCAATCCCCATCGAACAAAGATAGGAAAAAGCGACAGCCACTAAGGAGATCAATGGTGTAACAACGGACCTAAAGGCAAGGATGAGGACAACTAAAATAAAAATAACGGTTAATGCCGCACTCTTTTCAACACCCGCTTGTGATGCCTTTAGATAATCATTATTGATAAAGTCTTCACCGCTAAGATAGTAGTCAACAGGTACTTTATTCAGCTTGCTTTCAAATTTCTTTTCGATGTCATCGATTTCTCGGCCTTTTTTATCAAGCTTATAGCTCACCATCAGTGTTGTACCATCTTTAGATACTAGTGAGCTTTTTGCTTCGGGGATACTAAAGGGATCCATGAGGTCTGCAATACCAAGTTCTTCGCTGCTATCGCTGATCGATTTTACAGCATCACCGATTTTCCCCATTGCATCATCTGAAATTTTATTTTTATCGTAAAAAACAATAAGGTTGTTTACACCCTTTGCTGTATCCATCTTTTTCAACATAGTATCAGCCATTACTGAAGGACTATCACTACTTGTTCCTTGTTGCCCTTTTTGCCGCAGTATGGCATTGATGTCTGGTTGAATGATTGTAAGCACGATTGTCGCCATTAGCCATATTAAAAATATCGCCCAGCGGCCTTTAATAATCTTTCTCACTTTGAATCCTCCGTTGTTTTATTTTGTTTTTTCAGGAAAGTACAAAACATCAAAGAATTCATGATTATCCATTCCTTCTTCTTCCATTTTTTCCTTTACAGCAGAAACTAATAATCTCATACCCTCCACAACCGCTTCCTGTTCCTTTGAGTTCAAGAGATTCAATGAAGCTAATAAAGATTTATTAGCGATTTCAGAAATATCCTCATTTATTCCTTCTTTTAATTTGTTTGAGAGAGAAATTTCCACTGAACGTTTATCCTTAGGGTTAGGAGTCTTTACTAGAAATCCTTTTATGGTAAGCCGTTCCACTATATCTGAAACCGTACTTTGAGTCATTTTGAGATTCTGAGAAAGATGTTTAATACTGATCTTTTTATGAGCAAATACTTCGCCAATAACCCTAGCTTGAGGAATCGTAACACCCCTTTCTTCGGAATGTTTCTGAAGACTTTTCATTATATAACTTTGCAATAAATCAATAGATTCACGAATAAAATTGGCTTTATCCACCATTCACTAACCACCTCATAAAAAAATAGCACACGATACATCCCATAAGATACATCGTGTACTATTTATCGTAGATTCATATACCCTTTTTGTCAATAAAAAGGTGTGACTGTCATATGGTTATGCTTTCTTATCTTTAAAAAAACACAGTCCTCTCCATTTGAGGGGTAACCTACCTTTTTTATATGTTATTCCAGTTGTATATTTACATCATCATCCGAATATTTCATTTCGCTATATCCAAAAATCTCCAACCTCTTAGGGATCACTCTCTCTCCATCGTTGTTACCGTCAAACTTTATGCTTTGAACGGTAACGAAATACCGGGGTTGGTCAATTTCTTCATATGGTACAGGAATATTATTCATATCATATTCCATCCCATTTTTGTCAACGATCACGCCTTCAGAGTTCATCTCGAAGAAACTAGCTTCATTTTCATCCTCACCCACAATCTGGAATTGGAGTGACTCATATGCTCGATTCTTTGTTTCATAATTGCTTATGACAACATTGGTCGGTAGTCCCACTTCCACCTTGTCGATAGAGATGATACTGCCTGCATATTCAAAGGTTTGAGGATATTCCTGAGTAGCATCCAGTTCGATAGTTTTTTGGTCTTCAACAGTTAAATGGATTGAGCCGGATTGAACGTTTACCTCTTTCGGCCTTTCTCCAAAAAGAGGATCAAATTGCGACTGAGACGTAATCCAATTCCCATCTTGAGGTGACCCTAGGAAAGAGCCGCCACTCAAATCAGACTTCACTTTCTTATTGTTCACTACTAGATTGTTAAAATGGAGATATTCTACCTGCTTTTCTGACTGGTCATTATGAATACTATATTGCAGAACCGTCGCTGTTGGGGCAACGGTTAGCTTATCAAATCGAACCGGGATTCCCTCCACTTCTGTTTCTCCCTTCAATCCATAATCGATAGAGGGCTGTTTTGTTACAGGGATGTCGAAGTTCCATTCCCCAAATCCATATTCCTTTTCCTCGAAAATCCTATAAGCATTCTGTTTAAAAGAATGAGGAATCAATTTCTGAAGCCTTGAAATTTTTAGTTTGATTGTCCCGTTGTCAATGGAGAGTGGCGGCAGACTAATCTTCCCATGATACACGTTCTTGTCTTTTTTATTTACATCCGATGTATGCTCAGGGGACCCGTACCTTGAATATGTTTCATGGTTCATGATTTTACGTTCATTCTCCACCTTAACCCCTTCATCAACATTTATCCTATATTGATTGTCTTCCTTAGTATCTTCTATTTCATAAAAAACAAGCGTCTGTATATCATCCGCAATCGCCCTCTTAATCTTAATTTTCACCCCATCGCTTTCCGCTTCCAGGTTAAGCCTTTCACCCAGGTCCTGTTCCAGAAAGGCGCGCAACTCTTGATTCTCTTCCGTCCATGTATAGTAGAGGTTGGTAAAAGACTTTGTAAAGACTTCTATACCTATTAATAGTGCCATAACACTTGCAAAAACAATCCCTATTCTTTTACGCTTCTTGTTCTTTCGTTGTCTGAGCTTTTCCTTTTCTGCCAGCTTAGCTTTGACATTCTCCATGAAATCAGGTGGCACGTGGAACTCTTCAATCCTTTCAGTAAGATTTAACACGACATCCTGGAATGTTGCCAAATCCCCCTGACAGTCCTGACAATGGTAAATATGTCTCTCTAAATCAATCTTTCTCAGCCGATCCAAGGTTCTTTCTACGTAATCAATATAAACTCTTTGATACTTCTTACAGCCATTAAAGGGTGTTCCATCCCCCCATTCTTTCCGAAGGGACTGGATTCCCGAAAATAAAAGATCCTTCAGTTCTTCCACAGAAACGTTGAGGAGCTGGGCTGCGTCCTCCCAAGAGATTCCTTTTACATATGTAAGTACGATCGCTTCTTTCTGATGCTCTTCCAATTGATCAAGTGCCTGAAATAAATCCTGACGCGACCCACTATCCTCCGGAGCCTGTAAACTTTCAGTAAGCTCCCGGCAAATAAGTATAAATAGGGATGTCACCCTCGTTTCAAATGCTTTTTCACCTTTAAATCGAGACAACTCTTTGTGGACTTTTATAATAGAGCGATAAAATAGCTCTTCCATTTGCTGCTGATTCCTAAGATAGGACCAACCAAGTGGATAGAATGATTGTTTATGCTGATCGAACCAATTGATAATAGATTCTAACCCCTTATCTCTATTAATCATGATTGAACTGGAATCTATTTTTGCTGGGATCATAAATGGTTTCCCCCCTTTTATCATTCTATTACTCTCTTTTTTTATCATTTAAACCTATTATAGCTCGATTAACATTTTCATCCAATTCTTTATTTATTTGGATCTATTATAACTGAATACTGATTTCACTGTTTTTGGAAAATAAACGGAAAGATTCCGTTTAAATTGGGAAATATGTACATTTCCCTAAAAATAAAGGAAGTTTTTCCGGTTATATGATTCAAATCTTTGGATTTTGTCGTATTTAGAGCAGTTAATCGGAATATCTCCGCTTATATCTGCTTCTTAAGCTTCCTCTATATACATTAGCCGGAAATTCTCCGCCTATGAATTCTCATACCTATACGAAAATCAACAATGAATCATAACAGAACCACTTGGTTATGCTCTACAGAGTGACTGAACTCACTGACCATGCTGAAGGATATCCTTATAATGATTTTGGTCTACCTAATTATGTTTAATGAAAGTTTGTGAAAAATGGAAAACAAGAACAGATATGTTCCATCAAGATTTAATGCTATCACACACACAGATGACAATGGCGTTGTGCTATTTAATAGTTATACGGGTGCGATTACTTATTTTTCAGATCAAGAGAAACAGGCCGTCCTATCTTCATTAAAAAGAGCAGGCACCGATTTATTAGAAAACGAAATACAAGAAGATTTACATACGAATGGTTTTTTAGTCTCTAGCCATGTGGATGAAAAGAGAAGGGCACAATTTCTTCATCAGTCACTGCATCGAACAGACACCATGCATCTCGTGCTAATGCCTACCGAAGCTTGCAATTTCCGATGTACCTATTGTTACGAAACGTTTGAACGTGGAAAAATGAATCGAACCGTCATTAATGGGTTAAAAGCATTTGTCCAAGAAAAGGCGGCGAGTTTAACTGACCTGCATATTAGTTGGTTTGGCGGTGAACCATTAATTTCCTTAGACGTTATCGAGGAGCTATCCGAGACTTTTTTAGCGATTGCAAAGGAAAACCATGTCCAGTACTCTTGTGATCTTGTTACAAATGGGTATCTATTAACAAAGGACACGTTCCAGCGATTACTTTCTTGGAATATAAATCAATTTATGATCACAGTCGACGGAGTAGGAGAGGTTCACGATCGCCGAAGACACTTAACAGGCGGCGGGAGAACATTTGATACCATCATCGAGAATCTAATCGCCATTAAAGACGTCCCCGGCTCATTTGACATTACGATTCGAACCAATTTTGACGAAGACAATCTACAAGCGACTTCCGAATTAACCCATTTTTTAAAAGACCATTTTGCAGATGATAAGCGTTTTGGTATTCTATTTCGACCAGTTGGTCAATGGGGTGGAAAAAATGATGATGACATCCCTGTTTGCAGCCGTACAATGGCTAATAAAAAGATCTGGGAACTGACAGATGAAGCGATCACACAAGGATTCGGTATGAGTTCCATGATAGCAGATTCCTTGATGCCATCCGCGTCGGTCTGCTATGCGGCAAAACCACACTCATTAGTAGTCAGCTCTCACGGACAATTATACAAGTGCACCCTCTCGCTACATGAGGAATTTAATCAAGTGGGAAAAATACATGAGGACGGTCATCTAGAGCTTGATTATGATAAAATTGCCAGTTGGGTTACATCGGGGGAGGAAACAGATGCCGTTTGCCAATCCTGTTTCTATCGGCCTGTATGCCAAGGGAATCATTGTCCTTTGTATCGGATGAGAACTGGAGAAAGGCCATGTCCTTATGAAAAGCGAAATATTAAAAAAGTATTAAACCTAATTTGGAAAAATAGTACTCAATAAATGTGGCTAGTTGACTCATATACATCAATCATGAAAGGTGGTGAGTTACATGCGTGTATTACGCCCAGCTACATCCCCAGTTAACAACCAAGTTACTGGGAAAATCATGAAGTCAGTCCCTGGTAATATAAAATAAGCATAAAATTGTAGAAGGCAACTTCACCACCGGTGAGTTGCCTTCTATAGGATTTTACAAAAATTAGACGGGATTCTACATGGCTGATAATGACTAGGCACGTTAGTTTGTCTTTTTACGATTTTTCATAAACCTTCTCTTTTTAATCGCTTTCAATACTTGGGTTCAGTCTTACCATACACTTCAAGTCTTCATTGCCTTGGTACCATTCAACACAATAACCGTTAGGATCAATATCGGAATATGAAATCAGTTCCTCAAATGCATGACTAATCTTTTGAGGTTCTTTTTTATAATTTACTATAGTAACGCACCTGTACTTACCTTTTTCAATAGTGAATAATTCACCATTGAAATTTCCCTCTTTATCCTTTTCTACTATTTCTGCCGCAGCTTTGTAAGTAATAACACCCATTTCTGGTCTCGATATACCAAAGTATCTTCTCTCGTTTGAAAATGGAATACTAGCATGAAGTCTATCATGTGCATCCTGAATTCCGTCTGGAAAAGAAGTTGCCGTTAGATAAAATACCTTAATATCTTTTTCAATAATAATCGTTTCCATATCGTGCATTTCAACCTCCTTGGAATAAACTAGGGTCATCAAGCCTTCTAGGATTCCATTCTTAAAGGTTACTAAAATAATACTGGGGTAAGATAATTTGTATATGAGTTCCTTTTGAACTGCTATCCACCACGTTTATATCTCCTCGATGTTCAAGAATGATGTTTTTTACAAATGGTAAACCTAATCCTAAACCTTCATTTTTAGATGTCGTAAAAGGATCAAAAATATTATTCCAATGGTCCGCAGGTATTCCCTTTCCGGTATCAATAAAATGAATAAAAATTCTATCCACTTGAATATCGGTAGAAATCATGATATTTCTTACGGATCTTTCTTTCGAAAAGGCCTCCGAGCTATTTTTAATCAAATTGAAAAATACTTGCTTTAAATACACATCGTTGGCATAGGTTTTTAATGTTGTATATTTTTTGTCAAAAAAAACTTCTACAGCATTCCTTTGTAAAAACTCTGCTGCTATTTCAATGGATTGTTCTATGATTTCATTCAAATCCACCATTTTGTAATCAATGGATTTATACTTTAATAATTTTGTGTAATTATTCAGTAATTCCTCCGTTTGATTAGCCGCTTTTTGAATCATTACGGTCATCTTTTTACCTTCAGTAGGCAAATGTGATTCTCCTAATAATTTCGAATATCCGTTAATAATTTGTAGCGTATTTTTAACTTCATGCACTAAACTAGCAGTAAGACTGCCCGCATTATCTAGTTTCTTTTGACGTTCCATTAAACGATTATAATTTACAGTCAATATCGTATTCAATTTAACGAACGAAAAGACAATAATAACTGAAAAAATAATGGTCCCTAAACTGCTAAATAATGCTCCTGTTCCAGGTATAAAATTGAATAATCCAAAAATAAACAGCAACAAGCTGCAAGAAGAAAATGTTCCTAAAAAATCTCTTAAAGAGAGGTTTTGAATTTGTTTAGAAATAATAAAAGTAAAAATAATTAGAATTAGAAAACTGCTAGAATGAATAAGATACAAAAATTGCAACGGCCCATACTCTGGAAAATAGAAATAAAGATCTGAGGTAACGACTTTTACCTCTTTCACCCCGATAATTCCGAATCTTGTCATATTTATTAGATAGACAATAAAGCTCCATCCTACTAAGAATAAAAAAACTTTATGATTAAAAATAGAAGATTGAAATTTATAAAATGATTGATTTTTAATATTGGTAGTATGTTTATTGATTAGAACATGCGCTAAATAAAATACAAGAGGAATCATAAAAGTTGGCCCAATCCTAAAGAATCTAAAAAGCCAAGTGATTAATTCTTTTGAAAGGACACCCTTCAAATATAAAACGGCAATGTCTAATTGCCAAAAACAGATGGAGAGCATATAAAGAAATAAAGCAAATGCTAATTCCGAGCCTTTATATATTTTTAAAACGCATATCGCTAATACGATCGGAATAATTCCAATAATAGCGATCAAAAATGCGATGATCAAAGTTTTTCACCACTCTATTGATATCTCTTTATATAGGCACAGGCATTATTCCCTCCATGCCCATGAGTAGTAACCGCTACCTCATGTATTTCTTGAAATAAAGAAAGTTTCTTTATAGTACCTGCTTCCTTTAAAATGTCTCATCCTATTCCCCCAAAATAACCAATAATTAAGGACATAAATATAGTAACATAATTAGTAGTCATAAAGGACATTGGCACTCCAGAATATGAAAAGCGCAGACAAGTTCCTTCTCTATATCCTGGATATCCACTCTTACCATTCCTTCGTGTATTGCAGCTTTGGCGACTTAAAAGAAAAAACCAAATTCAATCATTTGAATTTGGGAGAGATTTATATATGGTTTTTGTTAATAGATTACATTAATGATAACGTAAGCCGATGTCCTAATGTCCGCCACATCCGCAAGAACCGCCTCCGCCACATCCGCATCCTTGGTCTTCGAGGTCTTCTTCCATTGGAATTCTTTCAAGTTCAATCGTTTTCAGCACATATTTAATCACTAAATCCTGAATCGCATCTAATTCTTGAGATCCATATAGGTAGTCTCGTGAAACTGGATTTAAGTAAATCTTTTCACGAGCTTCTTCAAAAATATTGATTTCTTCTCTTGTAAGTTGATATCCTTGCTGTTGTTTTTGTTGAAGGGCACGCTGCTTTTCAAGAGTTTCATTATATAAAGACATAGCTGCTTCATCCGCATAAAAATCTGTAATCATTGCTCTTAATTTCGGAAATGCTTCCTGATCTAAAATCAATTGGCAAAGCTCTTCCGTCTTCTCTCTTATCTCATCCATATTTGGCTTTGGTCTCATTTGAATCCTCCCCGATATAAAAAGCGTATAGGATATTCATTGTCTTTCAATAATTGATTATTGTTTGTTATGTAGTGAGGGCCAGGACATTCAGCCCTTTTTACGTTATTTTTCACCTTTTACATTATGTTCAGTATGCAAGGTTGCAATCATACCATAAAAAGCATATAAGAAGGATTCTGGCGCTTTCAAACGGAAATGTCCGACATCATCTGCATTGAAATTAAATGCTTTTTCTAACAGCCTATATGTGGCATAGGCATAAAAGCAGAAATAGGTGAAATCAAACCCTGGCATTTTCTCATAAATAACGGCAATTTCCTCTTTATATAAATCAATATTCGCTGTTGCTTCATCAATAATCGTCTTTAAATCCTCTAAGCCAACTTCAAGAATTAATTCATTTTTTTCAATTTTAATATTAGCCATTTAGCTAACCTCCCATTTATAGCCACTATAACCATTAGACCACCTTTTTAAATCCCTTGTAATGATTTGCATCACGGGTATAGTGGTAAATAAATCAAAGAGGCATTAATTAAATTTGAAAATATTGTTTGAGTAAGAATTAAATGGGAAGTAATATTCATTTTTCAAGGGGAAAAACGTAGGCGAATAAAATACGATACCTAACAACAATTATCCAATGAAAGAAGCCGAAAATACTGGTGTACATCGGCTAAATTAAAAGAACTAACAAGTACAGCAATAGCGGAATGACACAACACACAAATTGAAATCAAGAATATTCAGTGTTCGGCAAAGAAATGAAAGATGGGAATACAGAATTGAAACTGAACAAATTGATGGCAAGCGAATGCAAATCACCAAGTGTGGATTTGAAACAAAAGAAGCAGCCATTCAAGCTGCTTCAGATTATATTGAAAATCATGTCCACCATGTTCTGTGAAGTGGACACCCGGTGGACCTGATCCTATTTTTTTACGCAAAAAGCCCTGAAAACCCTATAAATTCAAGGTTAGTAAGGCAACAGTTTCCACGTGTGTAGTCATCGGAAACATATCCACCGGTTGCACTTCTACAGTTTTATAGCCGCCATCCTCTAGAATCCGCAGATCCCGTGCAAGCGTGGCCGGGTTACAGGAAACATACACGACCCTCTTTGGTTTCATTTCAATAATCGTTTGCAGTAAGGCTTCGTCGCAGCCTTTCCGCGGCGGGTCAACCACTAAAACATCGGCAGTGTTCCCTTCTTTATACCACTTTGGAATCACAACTTCTGCTTCTCCTGCGGCAAACTCCGCATTCGTTATACCATTTAATTCTGCATTTCGTTTCGCATCTTCAATGGCCTCTGGCACAACTTCTACACCAAAAACCTTGCGAGCCTTTTTAGCTAAAAATAAAGAAATGGTTCCGATGCCGCAATAGGCATCAATGACTGACTCTTCGCCGCTAAGCCCAGCATATTCAAGTGCTTTATCATACAAAACCTTGGTTTGCACAGGATTGACTTGATAAAACGACAGTGCAGATATGGCAAATTTCACGTCGCCAATATAGTCATAAATTACTTCATTTCCCCAGAGGACACTTGTTTTTTCTCCCATAATCACGTTTGTCCGCTTGGAATTCACATTATGAACAATTGACTTTACCTTCGGAAGCCTGGCAGTTATTTTTTCGACTACCTTACTTTTCTGCGGAAGATCTGCCGTTCTGGTAATAATGACAACCATGAGCTCTTCAGTCTGTTGACCGTACCGTGCCATAATGTGTCTAAGTACGCCTTTATGGGATTCTTCGTGATAGGCAGAAATGCCAAGTTCATTGCAAATTTCTTTTACCACCTGCACTGCTTCATTAATTTCAGGCAATTGAATCAGGCTTTCATTTGTATCGACAATCTCATGGCTCCTCGGTTTAAAAAATCCAGCAATCAATTTACCATCTTTTTCACCGACCGGCACTTGGGCCTTGTTTCGATAATGCCAAGGGTTTTCCATCCCTAGAATCGGGTGCACCATCACATCCTCCAATTTGCCGATGCGCGTTAGAACTTGTCGAACCTGATTCTCTTTGTACTGTAACTGCCCCTCATAGCTGATATGCTCCAGCTGGCAGCCGCCGTATTTGTGGTGCTCACTGCTCGCAATATCGACTCGATGTGGGCTTTTTTCGTAAAGTTCAATTAACCGGCCAATTCCGTAGCCTTTTCCGGTCTTAATTACCTTAATCTTGGCTTTTTCACCTGGCAATCCGTTTGGAACAAATAGCGGATATCCTTCCACCTTCGCAACCCCTGCCCCATCATGGGTTAAATCTTCAAAAAGGACATCTATATATTCATTTTTATTAACTGGTAGTTGTCTGCTCATTTATTTCTTCCTTTACACGTTTTGACTAGCTAAGATTGTAACACAATTTAGTGGACTTACGAAACCTATGGCAAGATACGAGCCTTTTTTCAAAAAAGATTAGAAATTTGTCAGAATATTTTTATTTTAAAATATAATAAAAGTGTATATGATTAAAACTATCTCATTGGAAGGAGTGGATATTGATTAAGAAATTAAAGATCCTTTCCATTCCCTTGCTGCTTGCCTTCTTTGCTTTCAACTTTTTACACTTTTCCAATACCATTCCACACTCACATGCAGAAATAAAAGCAATCATTGTCGTAGATGATTGGACAGTAAAGACACCTTCAGACGATGAGAAAAAGCATCCACTCGGCCTGCAAACACTTTTTGTACTTATTTCCACCCTAACGGCAGTGGTGATTCCACTTCATTTGTTAGCCGAGCAATTTCAGGGAAGGTACGTTTTTTTAAGCCCCAAATTTCATCAATCAAACTACTTAGTCCTCCCTCCTGGATCATAAAGGAAAATCCAAATAAGGGAGGAAGTAATATGTGGATCCGTTTTGTTTTAATTGGTTTCTTTTCTTTATCAGCTGCTGGCATGCTTACCTACCAGGGCATTGAAATATTCCATGCCTTTATGGAATACTTTAGACAGAAATAAATGAAGGCAGGTCCGACGGGAAAGCTTCCCACTGGATCTGCCTTCATTTATTGCTTTTTCACCATTTATTTGGACATCAGGATAATCTGTTCCGCTAAATAGCTTGGACTATATGGAGTCCCTTCTTGCAACCACCAAGATATGATGCCAAGTGTTGCGGAAGCATTAATTTCATTGGGTACCTTGAACGCCGCCCTGCCTTTTGCTTTTCTATCTTCAGCCCGAAAAGCGACGATATCCAGCAAAATACTGAATACTCTTTTGCGAAAATCCTTGTTCTCGAGCATCACATTGTAGAGCCCGGCATTTTGATAAAAGTGCTCTATAAAAGATATAAGTCGGTTCCGGGGTGCTAGGTTTCCTTTTTGAATTAACCTATTATCCTCCGGTGGAGACTCCATTGTCTTGTTTAACTCTTCAAGAACTTCATCAATCGTTTGCTCCATTAGGTCATCAATATCTTGATAATGTAAGTAGAAAGTCGCACGGTTTAATTCGGCACGACCTGCAATCGTTTGGACAGTCAATTTACTTTTATCGCTGTTTTCCTGAATCAATGAAATCAGGGCATCTTTAAACATTTTCTTTGTCCGCTTAATTCGAGGATCCACTTTTGGCTTCTCATTGTTAGACATCCTATCAACCCTTCGTCTATCATTTTATACTTTTTCGACACTTATTTATCAAATTGTCAATTAGTCTACATTTATCTTAAAAGTGTAAATGGCCATTTTAATTGTTCACATGTTACTATTTACCTTATTGACACAGTATCAATTAATCAACTCATTGTCAATCAGCTATAAAAATCGAAAGGGTCGTGTATTAGATCATGGATCAACCTACTCAACAAATAAACAAAGGCCTTCTTCTATTCGTCATGCTCTTAGGCTCATTTCTTTCAGTCCTAAATCAGACGATTTTAAATGTTGCTTTACCAGATTTGATGAAGCAATTTGAGGTTTCTGCCTCAACCGTTCAATGGCTTTCAACTGGTTTTATGTTGGTGAATGGAATTTTAATTCCAGTGACTGCCTTTTTAATGAAACGATTTACCACTCGGCAGCTGTTTATCAGTTCCATGCTTTTTTTATTAATAGGTACTCTCATTAATGCCATTGCCCCAAGCTTCACATTTTTATTAATTGGCCGCATGATTCAAGCTGCCGGTGCAGGTATCATTATGCCCCTATTAATGATGGTCGTCCTTGCGGTGTACCCCGTAGAAAACCGCGGAACGGCAATGGGAACACTCGGACTTGTAATCATTTTTGCACCAGCGATTGGTCCGACCTTGGCAGGATTCATTATCGAACAGCTGTCATGGCGTTGGTTATTTATCGGTATGTTCCCGCTTGTCGCCATCGTAATCGCATTAGCACTTAAATTTCTAGTCAATGTATCGGAAACATCCAAACCAAAACTCGATATAAGCAGTATTATTCTATCCACTGCAGGGTTTGGCGCGTTACTTTATGGATTCAGCATTGCTGGTGACAAAGGCTGGGGAAGCACTGTGGTGTTGGCCTGCTTAGCTGGTGGTGTTCTTTTCCTATTCCTCTTCTGCCGGCGTCAGCTGACTTCTAAGGATCCATTGTTAAACCTACAAGTCTTCGGAGATAGAATGTTCACAATGACAACCATCGTGAATGTCTTGGTGACAATGGTCATGTATGCGGATATGATTTTACTGCCTATCTACCTGCAGTCGAGCAGAGGATACACAGTCCTTGAAACGGGCTTACTATTACTACCGGGTGCATTAATAAATGCATTAATGTCACCCGTATCTGGCCGCTTATTCGATAAATTTGGCGTAAAACCTTTGGCGATGATCGGCCTGGTCTTTATTATCGTTGCATCATGGGGAGTTACCGATTTAAGCGAAACCACTAGTTATCGCTATTTGATGATTCGAACTATCATCTTACGAATTGGGATGTCTTTCATCTCGATGCCCATTACAACTGCCGGACTGAATGCCCTTCCGAAACATTTGCACTCTCACGGTTCGGCCGTTTCTAACACCGTCCGCCAAGTAGCAGGTTCGATTGGAATTGCATTAGTGGTAACCATCATGACATCTAGAGCAAAAAGTCATGCCACTGAATTAATTCATTCTGGTCATATGCAGTCAAAATCTCAGCTAATGATGGAATCGTCGATACTTGGCACGAGTGATGCATACATTTTTACCGTCATTTTGGTTATCATCGCCTTTCTTGTGACATTATTAATGCCTAGAAAAGGAGCGACGAAGCAAGAAGGCACCCTAGCAGAGCAGGAGGGTAATACGAAACCAGCCCGAGAAGGTTGAATGAAGAAAAATGAGTAATCTTTATCAAGAAATATCAAGAACTTTCCGCTATAGAACACAGGTATCCAATGCACGGGTTACAGTATTTGATACTTTAGCAGGCTCACTAGGACATGGTCTCCAGATTATTCGTGCTGCTGAACTTGCCGGTCAGGGACATACAATGGAAGAAATCGTCGAAGAGTTAATCGCTTATCGGGATAAAATGAATATCCTTGTCCTTTTAGACACATTAGAAAATATCGTAAAAGGCGGACGATTAAGTAAATTTCAAGGGCCCATTGCCACAATTTTCAATATGTCGTTTGGATTCCACTTATAACAGTTCAACGGCGCAGTCTAAATAAGACTGCACCTACTCTTCTATGTAAAAAAAGACGCCCTTTCTTAGGACGCCCTCTTGCTTATTCCTTCATCGCTGCTACTTTCTCTTTTACTTCTTCAATATTTTTCATCTTGTTATCCCAGCACTTTTGACTTAAGTCTAGTGGATAATCCTCTGGATTCATAATCCGCTTATACTCGTCCCATAACGCTTCAAGATTTTGCTTTAGATACTCGCGGGATTCTTCTAGGCATGGGATTTCATATACAAGCTTGCCATCAGTAAAAATTTCTTCATGAAGCTCTTTTGCTGTAAAGTTCGTAACCACCTTGTTAATGTACGTATGGGTTGGATGGAACATGCGTAGCCGTTTTTCCGGTAGCTTTTCATCCTCCATCGCGATATAATCGCCTTCGGCATGGTGGTTTGTATTATTGATAATCCGGTAAACCTTTTTTATCCCCGGAGTTGTGACCTTATCTGGATTAGAGGAGATCTTAATCGTGTCCTCCATTTTACCCTTTTCATTTTCAATTGAAACAATTTTATAGACAGCACCGAGCGCCGCTTGATCATAGGCGGTAATCAATTTCGTACCGATTCCCCAACTATCAATTTTAGCACCCTGGGCCTTTAAGTTGATAATCGTGTGCTCATCTAAATCACTTGATGCGTAGATTTTTGCTTTCGTAAATCCTGCTTTATCCAGTAGTTTTCGTGCTTCCTTGGATAGGTAGGCAAGGTCGCCGCTGTCAAGGCGGATCCCGATAAAATTAATCTTATCTCCTAGCTCTTTCGCCACTTTAATGGCATTTGGTACACCGAGACGGAGGGTATCATACGTATCTACTAAAAAGACACAGTCTTTATGTGCTTCAGCATATTTTATGAAAGCTGTATATTCATCCTTATAGGCTTGAACCATCGAATGGGCATGAGTGCCCGCCACAGGAATGCCAAACAGTTTCCCGGCCCTTACATTGCTGGTTGCTTCAAAGCCTGCAAGGTAGGCTGACCTAGTTCCCCAAATCGCTGCGTCCATTTCCTGCGCCCGTCTTGTCCCAAATTCCATCGCCACTTCACTACCGACGACTTGCTTGATCCTTGAAGCCTTCGTGGCAATCAATGTTTGGTAATTCACAATATTAAGCAAGGCAGTTTCAATAATTTGCGCTTCGCCTAGTGGTGCATCTACACGTAAAATCGGTTCATTCCCATAAACAAGTTCGCCCTCTTTCAGCGAACGAATAGAACCCGTGAACCGCATATTTTTTAGATATTCAATAAAATCGTCCTTATACCCTACTTCATTTTTCAAATACTCTAGGTCTTCTTCACTAAAATGGAAGTCCTGAATATACTGAATTATTTTCTCTAGCCCTGCGAAAACAGCATAGCCATTTCCGAAAGGAAGCTTGCGGAAAAATAGTTCGAAGACCGCACGTTTATTATGTATCCCATCTCTCCAATACGTCTCTGCCATGTTAATCTGGTATAGATCAGTATGCAGAGCTAAACTATCATCATGATAAATGTGTTTCATAATTCGACCTCCGAAATACTATTACAGCTTTTCACCATTATAACTGATAATATCATTTAATACACTATTTAACCACAGCACCTAGCGATTGTTCAAAATGTCCAAGAGCCCACTCGTGTCCTGCTGGATTGAAGGAAGCAACGGCATCTTTGTAAACAACCATTTTAAAACCCTTATTATAGGCATCAACAGCGGTATGTAAAACACAAATATCGGTACAAACACCAACAAGGTGAACCTCGTTAATGCCGCGCTCGCGTAATTTGATTTCAAGATCTGTTCCTGCAAATGCCGAGTATCTTGTTTTATCCATATAGACAACATTTTCACGCTGTTTATTCTCTTCATATACATGTTGTAGGGCGCCATACAAGTCCCGGCCAGAGGTGCCGCGCAAATTGTGCGGCGGGAACAGCTTCGTTTCCGGATGGTATTCGTCTCCTTCGTCATGAACATCGATAGCAAATACAACGTAGTCACCATTTGCGATAAACTCTTTCGTCAACTCAACGATTTTCCCCTCAATAGCCTGCCCAGGCTCTCCACAGGTTAACGCTCCTGCATCCGCAACAAAATCATAGGTGTAATCGATATTAATGAACGCCTTCATCTTCCATCGCCCCTTTTTATTGTCTTGACGTGTGTCTTGAATTTATTATACACAGTTTTTTTAACGGCTGATACTTTTAAATTCCAAGAGCTCGACTATTTGCAATGGGTATTGTGATCTCTCTGAGTGCCCGGCCGTTTGGTTTTTCTTATTATATGAAAAAAGTCCGCCCCGCAGGAGCGAACTCATCAACTATATCTCTTTCCCGATTCCCAATCTGTCGGTCGGTCATTCGGGCGAATATTCTCAAGAGGCACAAACACTTCTAAATGGCGATACAGGTTTTCAAATTCACTAGGCAGCAAGCCGCCGAATTCGCCATCTAAATTCAACTGAACTTTTTCGTCTGAATATACTTTAATCCTGTTTGCCTGCGTGTAGATCACATTCGGGTCATTCACATGTTCACCGCGGATCGCTAACGTGGCGATTCGGACAAACTCAGCAAGATTTACTTTTTTCAAAATTAACAAGGAAAATAATCCATCATTTATGGAAGCATCAGGTGCAAGCCTTTCAAATCCACCAATCGAATTGGTCAGCCCCACTAAAAACATCATCGCTTCTCCTTCAAAAAGCTTTCCATCATATTCAATCGTTAGATCAGAAGCTTTAATCGAAGGAAGCATTTCCATTCCTTTTAAATAGTAGGCAAGTTGGCCGAGCATCGTTTTTAATTTGCTGGGCACTTCGTATGTAAGCTCAGTTATCCTTCCGCCGCCGGCAATATTAATAAAGTATCGGTCATTAATCCGGCCAATATCGACGGGAATTAATTCCCCTTTCGTGATAATATCCACAGCAGCTCCAACATCTCTAGGGATATGAAGGGCTCTGGCAAAATCATTGGTTGTACCGGCTGGAATAATTCCTAACTTCGGACGAAATTCCTGCTCGGCAAGGCCATTTACGACCTCATGAATCGTTCCATCACCGCCAGCAGCAATGACGATATCATACTGACGCTCGACCGCTAACCGTGCTGCGGCCGTCGCATCACCAGCACCTGTTGTGGCATGACAAGATGCTTCATATCCGGCAACCTCTAATTTTTCAAGAATTTCCGGCAGATTCCGTTTCAGAACTTCTCGTCCTGATGTAGGATTGTAAATTAGTCTTGCTCTTTTCATTATCATCATCCTATTTTTTAAATAACATGGCTTTATCAATTCTATATTCTACCAATTTTCTTCATCGCTTACAAACAAATTGCAAAAGCCATTGTATTACTATCTCCTCCAACGTCCGTATTCTATCATAACGTCTTTTTATTTATTTGCAAAAATTAGAGCAGCAATTTATTGTTTCGAATTTAGGCTGACATCGTAGGCGCCCGCAATGTGAATTTGATATTTACCTTCACCTGATTGATAAACCGCATTTTTTCTCGTCCCATATTCCGGGCTCTCTTTTTCTGTTACCTGCCATTCGCCTTCTTTCCCACTTACATTTTCCACACCAATAGCCGATACCTTCAGATTACTATTTTCCGCAGCATCCACAACAATTGATGATGCACTCTCAATATTCCAGTCGTTTGCGAGCGAACGCGGTTTTAAGGTAAGCGAATTACCATTTCCGATTACTTCAAGTTTTACATTCCCCGGCACAAGAATTGTTCCCGCCAGACTTCCCTGTGAATCAAACGGGCCGATCTCGCTGGGCAGCGTCTTTACATTTAAATAAAGAGTATCTCCCTTTTTGGTTGCCGCCATGAAATCATCCGCACTTTTCAGCAGCTTTTCCTTTTTCGCCGTTTGCACCCGGTACGTACCAAACATCGATACTTCCTTTTCCTCCGTAGCTTCAATTGTCATATCGTAGCCGACAGTCCGCACCACCACACGTTTAATGCTATCGTCCATTTGATAGGAAAAAGCCGGCAGTTCAAACGAACGCTCCTCCCTTGCCATTACTTCCTCAGCCTTGTCCATTAGGCCTGTCGCGTTTAAGACAGCAAAAGCGATCCCAACCGTCCCAATCACGCCAACAAAGAAAATACTTAGAAAGTCATATTTTAATACAGGCTTTTCCTGCCGGGATAAAAATAGATAGAGAAGGATTTCAATCCCAAGGACTACTAATAAAAGCGGCCACCATGCCGTCATTACCTGAATAAGATCTAATCCCAAAAACTTCGAAAAAAAGAGGAATAAACCGAGCAGTAACAGTGATGCCCCCATCGAAAACGTTCCAACACGCCAGGTCCTCATATTTCTTCTCCTCCCTTTCTTTTTCTAAAAAGGAACCCAATCCCCGCTCCGATAATAATCATGCCCGCCAACCCTTTTTTCCACTTACTCATGATTCTTAACCTCCCTTTTCCGTTTACTTCCTGATAAAAGCTTGATTCCGCCGCCAATCAATAAGACACAGACAAGACCGGTTTGGAGGTATCCCTGAATCCAATACATGACATCGAAATTGATCAATCGTTGTAACAGTGGTGAAAATGCCGGAAGCAGGACATTCATGACCAAATAGTAAAGCCCCATTAAGATAAGTCCAATTCCGACCCATTTTTGATGATTAAGGAAATAGGCGATAATCGGGACATCTTCAATCGCTTCGTCACCGTACCTGGACACCTTTTGCATCGCGTCAAAAAAGCTGTAAAACCAGATAATCGGGATGAGGAATAAAAAGATGCCAAGCCGTAAAACATCTAAGATATAAACTGAAAATAGGAACGCTGCCATTAACTGAATGCCGCGTCGCTGTAAACCTAGATACAAGTGACCAGCTCCGGGGAATATTGAAAGAAACGTTGCAATCGCTTTGCTTTTCTTGCCATCCTCTCGCCGTAATTCAAAATCTTCATAAATCGTCCGGTCCATTAATTCCTCGCCACGCTGCTTTTTATTGACCTGTTGCACTGCATCAAAAAATCCATATACCCAAATGATGGGAAGTGCGGCTAAAAAGATTAAAAATTCTTCCCGGCTAGCAAGCGCCGTAATAAATATGACCATGGCACCAAGGCCGAAAAAAGTGGCCAGTAGGGTTAAGCCTCGATTCATTAAACCCAGTTGAAAATGACCAAGGCCCGGGATAAACGATAAGACAATGGTATAAAAACGTTCTGAGTCCTGGCTTGCCTTGGTGTTCCCGTATTCAGGATTTGTTTCCGTCAAAGCTTTCTTTTGTTTTGAAATCTGTACACCCATATCAATAAAGCTAATCAAATATAGGAAGATACCTGCCATAAAGGCAAGAATTGCCACTTCCTCATTATTTGTAAATAATGCAACAACCGTTACAAACGCTAGGCCAATAACCGATAGAAGGTACATCACCCCGCGAAACATGTTGCCGAAATAAATATGACCAAGGCCAGGAAAAAGCGATAATGTTAAAGCCTTCGTGGAATTTTTCATTTCTTATCTGCCTCCTTTTTTTCTAGTGAATCCATCCATGCAAATGTTTTATTAATAACGCCTTCCGTCACAGAAGACTTTTTTTCCTGTACGTGCTGTGGAGTTTCTAACGAACTCGCATAAGTCGCGAGTGATTGAAATGCCCCCGAAAACATCAGAACAATCGTCGCCGCCGCCGCCAACAAATAATGAAACACCGCCTGCTGATAAAAAGGCTTTTTCCTGCTACTCGTGGTGTTAATAGTGTTATTAGTGTTATTAGTGTTATTGGTGTCAGGCACCAATCTAACTGTTTCCATAGTACTTAAATCGTTTACGGTGTCAGGCACCACCAGAGCAGGCACCACTTTCGCCATTACTTGGTCTGTGAAGCTGTTTTCGCTTGAGAGAACTGGAAGGGATGTTTCATTGGCTGTGATTGCTTGTAGGTAGTCCTCTAGGCATTGGTCGCATGTATATAAGTGGTTTTCTAGCTGTTCACGATCTGTGTCTTTGATTTCGTCCTTCACATATTGCATCCATTCATCGTAACTATAATGCTTCATGAAAAATCGTCCTCCTTCCAATTCTTTTTCATCCAACTTCGCGCCCGGTATAGCTTCGTTTCAATTGTCTTCACCTGGACATTTTGTTCCTCTGCCATTTGCTGATAGCTTTTCTCAGCTATGTAGAATCCATAAATCACTTCGCGGTAATTCTCCGGCACTTCATTCAGCTTTTTCCGAACCAGATGGCGTTGGTCCATCTCAATAATTTCCTTTTCAACACTATCCCTCGGCGTCGCTAATGCCTCTTGCTCGAGCGCATCCACTACGTCCTCTCTTCTTCTTGCCTGCTTTCGTTTTACATCTATCGCATGGTTAACAGCAATCCGTGTCATCCATGTTTTAAACCCTTGATGTTCATATTTGGGGAGAGAGGTGTAAATTTTCATAAACACTTCTTGTGCAGCGTCTTCCGCTTCCTTTTGATCACGAAGAACAGCAAAGACAGTCCGGAACACATCATTGCGGTACTTCTCAACCAAAAGGCGAAAGGCATGATCATTGCCTTCCAGCACTTTTTCTATTAAGGCTGTATCACTAATCGTTCTCTCCCCCTTTCTTTTTACCTTACACATGAATAGACGTTTCGATTTCTCTGAACCCCTACACCTTTTTTTAAAAGTTTAATGAATCTTTATCATACCAAAAAACGTGCCAGAACAAGCCCGCACGTCCAAAAAGACTATTCTATTAGTCCAAAAACCCAATATATATGTATAATAGTGCATTCCCTGGTAATGGGATTTTACCAAAATAGTACCAATTATTTATGATAGAATAGTAGTATAAAAAAAATTATTAGAAGGGAGTGATTCATATGTTTTGGGTGCTTCTCCTTGCCTCTTACTTAATTGGAAGCATCCCCACCGCCCTCATTGTGGGGAAACTAGTCTTTGGTGTCGATATTCGCGACCACGGCAGCAAAAATCCCGGTGCAACCAACACCTTAAGGGTACTCGGCAAGAAATCAGCGATCTTCGTCCTTATCATCGACTTAACCAAAGGAGCCTTGGCGACGTATCTGCCAATCCATTTTAACCTTCATACAGAACCACTGTATTTTGGGCTAATGGCAGTTGTCGGTCATTGCTTCCCGATTTTTGCAGGTTTCAGAGGCGGAAAAGCCATTGCAACAACCGCAGGCGCACTTTTAATTGCAAACTTTCCATTGCTCATCATCGCCTATGTTACCTTCTTTTTTGTAATCCTTTTATCAAAATATGTATTTTTCGGCTCCATTTCAGTTGGCCTGAGTATGCTTACCTATTCATTCATTTCCCCAAGTCTTGAACTAGAACTTATCTTTTTATTATTCTCTTTATTTTTAATTTTTCTGCACCGCTCCAACATTCGCAACTTCATCCTTGGAATCGAACCAAAAATTAATGATAAAAACGTAATGAACGACCGTATCCCTCCAAAGAACAGCGGATTTTAAAAAGAATCCCGGCGGAACCATCCACCGGGATTCTTTTTATATAAGCTTAGCCATAATACTATTCGCAACGGTTTGCCAAATCGCCGAATCTGTCTGATATTCCACCTTCAGCTGCTTATACACTTCCATTTGCTTCTCCTGAAAATCTGCTGCATCCTTATCTGGCAGCCCCGCACGCCTTTCCATCACAAGCGCCTGCATTTCAGCTGCTCTTGGGCCCCAAACCGCTACTTCACCGCCTTCTTCATTTATAAAAATAAAGATAGGAATCGCACGTGAAGTACCATTCGTTAAGTATTGATCCATCAACTCGAGATTTTGGTCACGAAGAACAAAATGAAGTTCGATACCCGCTGCTTCGGCTATCCTCATCAAAATGGGATTATTCAGCAGCGCATCCCCGCACCAATCCTCTGTTAGGACAATCGCACGCAAGTTTCGGGCTCTCACGTCCTGGAGCTTTTCTTTATCAGCATCGCTTAAAGAAAACCCTTCATAAATTTGAAGCATTTCTTCTTTATTCTGCCTCATCAAACCAATATACTCCGACGCAGTCAAACCCTTGTGAAACCAGGCATTTAAATCCATCTTATCCCACACCCCTTCCATTTTCTATAATGATAAC
Source organism: Neobacillus sp. OS1-2 (assembly GCF_030915505.1). GTDB lineage: Bacteria > Bacillota > Bacilli > Bacillales > Cytobacillaceae > Neobacillus. The sequence goes on along the minus strand of NZ_CP133265.1, from coordinate 2,398,023 downwards.
TGTTTCAAGCATCCGTTACAAAAGAACTGCTTTCTGTTCACTTTCTATTGTTATTCTACAAGTACATTTTCCTATTTCAAAAAAGCAATTTTTTAACACTAGAAATGGGATAATAAAATTGATAGAATATTTTTTATATAGGAAATATTATTTGAATTATTTTCTATCGATAACAAAGGGGGTAAATATATGTCCAATGTTTCACTACAGCTGGTTTCGATTGGAGTCTACATCGCCATGATGTTATTCATCGGCTGGTATTCCTATCGAAAAACGAGCAATCTGACAGATTACATGCTTGGGGGAAGGTCATTAGGGCCTGCTGTAACTGCCTTGAGTGCCGGCGCCGCTGACATGAGCGGTTGGCTTTTGATGGGTCTACCTGGAGGTATTTATGTAACCGGTTTAGCCGACGCATGGATTGCCGTTGGTTTAACCATCGGGGCATACCTAAACTGGCTCCTGGTTGCACCACGCCTGCGGTCATACACTCAGGTTGCAAATGATTCAATTACGATTCCAAGCTATCTCGAGAATCGCTTTAAAGACAAAACGAAACTACTCCGAATCGTTTCAGGTATTGTTATTCTTCTATTCTTTACTTTCTATGTTTCATCGGGGATGGTTTCAGGAGCCGTATTTTTTGAAAGTTCATTTGGAACAAGCTACCATACTGGCCTGTATATCGTGGGCGGTGTTGTTGTTGCCTACACCTTATTCGGCGGGTTCCTGGCTGTTAGTTATACTGACTTTATTCAAGGCCTAATGATGTTGATTGCCCTGCTGCTTGTTCCAGCTATTGGAATCTTCAGTACTGGCGGTCCAGCAGAAACGTTTGATACCGTGCGTGCAATTGATCCTACAAGATTAGACTTATTAAAAGGGACAACAGGGATTGGCATCATCTCAGCGATGGCTTGGGGCCTTGGCTATTTCGGACAACCGCATATTATCGTCCGCTTTATGGCTATCAAAACGATAAAAGAAACGAAGAGTGCACGTCGAATTGGGATGGGCTGGATGATTATCTCACTTATCGGCACCATCTTTACAGGATTAATTGGTATCGCCTATTTTCATAATAATCCACAGCATGTCTTAGAAAATCCTGAAGCCGTTTTCATTGAACTTAGTCAGATTTTATTCCACCCTATTTTTGCAGGATTTGCATTGGCTGCGATTCTAGCAGCGATTATGAGTACAATCTCTTCACAGTTAATTGTAACATCAAGTGCACTTGTTGAAGATCTGTACAAAGTCGTCATGAATAAAGACGCAAAGGATAAACATCTTGTTTTCTTAGGAAGAATGGCCGTCCTTCTCGTCGCGATTATCGCTTCAGCACTTGCCTTCAAACAAAATAGTACCATATTAGATCTGGTCGCATATGCATGGGCAGGATTTGGAGCTGCCTTTGGTCCTATTATTCTGCTAAGTCTATTTTGGAAAAAGATCACAAACTGGGGCGCCTTGTTCGGCATGATTGTCGGAGCCGTTACCGTTATCGTCTGGAAAAATGGTGACCTTGGTAAAGTTCTTTTCGGCGAATCACTTTATGAAATCGTTCCAGGATTTGTTTTAAATCTAATTGTGGCTGTTGTTGTCAGCCTACTTACTTACAAGAAGAACGAGACTATTGAAAAAGAATTTAATGAAAGTGTCCGTTTGTTAAAACAAGAATAATGCATAGGAAACGCTCGGATTTAATGAATCCGAGCGTTTTTCCGTCATATCCGTATTCTCCTATTAAGAAGGAGAATAATAACCAATTGAAGAACAGTTACAAGGACAAATACTAAAATGGAGGTATAAAATAATGATTCCTCAAAGAGTAAGCTTGCTTACAGTAGGTGCATTTGATTTACCTGTTCTACGTGCTTTTTACAAATCGCTAGGCTGGGAAGAAACAGAATTTAGCTCTGATCAATATGCTGTCTTTAAGACGGCTGGGGTTCTGCTTTCATTGTTCCCCATTGCCGAGTTAGCAAAGGATGCCGGAATAGAACTAGCGCATTCTCCTGAAACCTATCGCCCTGTGTCCTTTGCGATAAACGTGGAGGAGTCTGCTCAGGTGGATACAACGATTGAAGAGGTTCGCAAGGTCGGCGGGAAAATATTACGGGAACCAAGTGATGCCTTTTGGGGCGGACGCACCGCCTATTTTGCCGACCCTGAAAACAATTTATGGGAAGTGGCGTGGAATCCAAGCTCTGTCTTTGATGAACGCGGAGCGATGATTTCATTTTAAATGATTAGAGGAGGGTATCTAAATAAATTTTAAGAAACCCTTTCATTTTTTATGTTACAACCAATTTTCAACAAAATTCTTAGTAGTTTCAGTAAGAAAAGTCTGTTATATCAAAGATTTTGGTACTTTTAACCAAACGATTAGTTAAGAAAAAATAAACCAATCAAATGTTTGATTAAAATGCTATCAGGGCTTATAAATAAAGGTTTTTATTCTTAAAATCAGTAAAAATAATGTCGAATTTGAGAATCAATTATATAGTTTTATCTGTGAACCATGACGAAATACATCACAATGCCGTTCATAATACATATTTCGACTTGCATTCCCCTATTTCCCTTTTAACCAAACGTTTAATTAGCCATGGTTAAAATCCATATAACTCTTGATTTTTTCCCGGGAAATTGAAAAATGAAATGTCGAAATTCGTTCGACTTTTTTCTCACAAAAATAGCTGACAGACGGAGGATCTGCCAGCTTTCTTATTAAGAATTTATAAGTTACGGCTTTGAGAAATGTTTAGCTCCAGGCCATACGCCTCTGAACAGGTCGCTTGCGCATTTCTTATTTAACGTTTTTGTAATTCCTGCTGTAACAATTTATTAACAATTTGTGGATTGGCTTGTCCTTTTGTCGCCTTCATCAGCTGTCCAACAAGGAAACCGACTGCTTTATTTTTGCCATTCTTAAAATCTTCAATGGATTGTGGATTGGCATCAAGGACTTCAGAAATAACTTTCAAGAGGGTTCCCTCATCGGAAATTTGCACGAGCCCTTTGTCCTTTACGATTTTCTCAGCATCGCCGCCGTTTTCGATTAACTCTTGAAAAACTGTCTTGGCAATCTTTGATGAAATCGTACCATTTTCAATCAACTTAATCATTCCCGCTAAGCCCTGTGGAGTTAAAGCAACCTGGTCAAGTTCCTTCGACTCAGCATTCAAATAGGCGGAAACATCACCCATGATCCAGTTAGAAGCAAGCTTTGCATCGGCACCCCCAGCAACGGTGGCTTCAAAGAAATCAGCCATCTCTTTCGTTACTGTTAAAACCTTGGCATCATAAACGGGTAATCCGAGTTCCTCCACATAACGTTTTTGTCTTTCATCTGGAAGTTCCGGGATTTCAGCACGAATTCGCGCTTTCCAGTCTTCGTCAATATACAAATCGAGCAAATCTGGTTCTGGGAAGTAACGATAATCGTCCGAACCTTCTTTCACCCTCATTAATAACGTAGCTCCGGTTGATTCGTCAAAGCGGCGTGTTTCCTGATCAATTACTCCACCCGCAGAAACAACTTCTCGTTGACGTTTCTCTTCATACTCAAGACCTTTGCGGACAAAGTTGAAAGAGTTTAGGTTCTTCAATTCCGTTTTCGTTCCAAATTCCTTTTGTCCTACCGGACGAATCGAAATATTGGCGTCACAACGGAGTGAACCCTCTTCCATTTTACAATCGGAAACGCCTGTGTATTGAATAATGGACTTTAATTTTTCAAGATACGCATAGGCTTCATCAGGGGTACGGATGTCCGGCTCTGAAACAATTTCTACTAGCGGTGTACCTTGGCGGTTGTAGTCAACCAAGGAATAACCCTTGCCATGGTTCAGCTTTCCGGCATCCTCTTCCAAATGAATTCGTGTAATTCCAATCCGTTTCGTATACCCATTTACCTCAATCTCAATCCAGCCATGCTCGCCGATTGGCTTGTCAAACTGAGAGATTTGGTAGGCCTTTGGATTATCTGGGTAAAAATAGTTCTTGCGGTCAAACTTCGTATGGGTCGCGACTTCGCAGTTTATCGCCATTGCCGCTTTCATTCCGAATTCAACTGCCTTTTTATTAAGGACAGGCAAAACCCCTGGATATCCTAAATCAATGACACTCGTATTCGTATTCGGCTCAGCGCCAAAATGGTTTGGACTCGCTGAGAAGATTTTTGAATCTGTTTTTAACTCAACATGGACCTCAAGTCCAATCACTGTTTCAAATTCCATTGTTTTCACCCCCTATAATTCCGGCTTTTGTTTATAAAAGTCTGTTGCTTGCTCGAACGCATGGGCCGCACGGTATACTGTCTCTTCATCAAAATACTTGCCAATGATTTGTAATCCCAGCGGCAGACCCGCATCAAAACCGCATGGAACGGAGATCCCTGGCAAACCAGCTAGATTCAAAGGAATGGTTAAAATATCATTCACGTACATGGTTAACGGGTCTTCGATCTTTTCACCGATTTTAAAAGCAGGCGTTGGCGTTGTCGGCCCAACAATGACATCAAATTTGGCAAATAGATCTTCAAAGTCCTTCTTAATCAAAGTCCGGACCTGTTGTGCTTTTTTATAATAAGCATCATAGTAGCCTGAGCTTAGCGCAAACGTTCCGAGCATAATCCGCCGTTTCACTTCATCACCGAAGCCTTCTGCACGTGTCTTTTTATATAAATCAATTAAGCTTTCAGCATCTTGAGTCCGGTAACCGTAGCGTACACCGTCAAAACGGGAAAGGTTTGCCGATGCCTCAGATGAAGAAAGTAAATAATAAGCTGCTAAAGCGTATTTAGAATGTGGCAATGAAACTTCTTCCCAAACTGCACCAAGACCTTCAAGAACTTTAAGCGCATTTAACACAGATTGACGAACCGTTTCGCTAACACCTTCGCCAAGATATTCTTTTGGCACAGCGATTTTGAGACCTTTTACGTCGCCAGTTAATGCTGCAGTAAAGTTTGGAACAGCCACATTTGCAGATGTCGAGTCCATTGGGTCAAGCCCTGAGATTGCTTGTAATAGATAGGCATTGTCCTCAACGGTTCTCGTAATTGGTCCAATTTGATCAAGGGATGATGCAAACGCAACAAGACCAAATCGAGAAACACGGCCATATGTCGGCTTCATACCGACAACGCCACAGAACGATGCAGGCTGGCGAATCGAACCGCCTGTATCGGATCCTAATGAAAATAGCACTTCCCCTGCGGCAACTGACGCTGCTGAACCGCCTGAAGACCCCCCTGGCACCCGGTCAAGATCCCACGGATTGCGGGTCTTTTTAAATGCTGAGTTTTCATTTGATGAACCCATGGCAAACTCGTCCATGTTTAGTTTCCCGATCGTCACCGTTTCTGCCTGTTGCAGCTTTTGCACGACGGTTGCATCGTATATTGGATCAAAGTTTTCAAGTATTTTACTCGCACAGGTTGTTCGTAAGCCTTTTGTTACAATGTTATCCTTCACCCCAATCGGCATTCCGAACAACAATCCTTTTTCAGTGGCTGTGTTTAGCTTTTCATCAAATGCATTTGCCGTTTTTCTGGCTTGTTCTTCATCCAACGTTAAAAAAGCCTGGACTTTGTCCTCGACTGCGCCGATTCGTTTATAAGATTCATCTACTAGATCCGTAACCTTAAGTTCCTTTTTATGTATTAACTCGTGTAAATCCGCAACTTTATAATCAAATAAACTCACTTTTTAATCCTCCTTTCCCATAATGTTTGGTACTTTAATTTGCCCGTCTTGATGCTCCGGTGCGTTTTTGAGTACCTCTTCTCTTGGTAACCCTTGTTGGGGAATATCTTCCCGTAAGACATTTTTCATATCAAGCACATGGTATGTAGGCTCTACATTTTCCGTATCCAATTCATTTAATTGCTCTGCAAAAGTAATGATGGCATCAAGCTGTTTTGTAAACTTTTCTGTTTCTTCATCCGTAATCGCCAAGCGCGCCAGATTGGCAACATGCTTGACCTGTTCCTCCGAAATTCGTGACATCTATTTTGACCCCCAATCCCAATGTTATTTTACTATTGATAATACCAAACTTTTCCGCTTTACCGCAATGATTCCTTCTTCAGTATGGACAATAGTTTGTTTTTTTAGATTATTCCCATTTAAAAAACCTCAATCTTTAATCGTTCATCATGACTTTGCCTTACTATTCCCTTATAATGTTAAAGTAAGATTTGGTTTAGGAGAAGGATTCATGAAAAAAAGAAGACGGAAGAAATTCAAAACCTTTTTCGTTCTGTTTATCCTATTTTGCGGCTTAGCGATGTTTCAGGCATTTTTTCAAAAACAAAATTCCCTTCCACACCTAATAGAAAACGACCCATTTGCTGATGCTAAAAAATATAGTCCCTTACTATACGATGAATTAGCAAAATATCAACTTGAAAGTCATACAGATGTCCTTATAGCCCTGATGCAGCAAGAAAGCCACGGAAAAGGCGGCGATCCGATGCAAGCTTCGGAATCTGCCGGGTTAGCGCCAAACTCCATTACAGACCCCAAGCAAAGTATTGAAGTTGGGGTAAAGCACTTTCAGCGTGTACTCACATATGGGAATCAAAAAAAGGTTGATTTCCCAACGATTATTCAAGCCTACAATATGGGAAGTGGTTATGTTGACTATATCGCCGAGCATGGCGGCAAGCATAGCGAGGAATTAGCAAAGGAATACTCACTTTTAAGGGCAAAAGAAAAGCCGGCCCTTTATAATTGTGGCGGTGATACACATAATTTCCGCTATCCCTACTGTTATGGTGATTTTACCTACAGCACTAAAGTAGCAAAAAACATTCAACATTTAGCGAATAGTGTGCCTGTCAATAGTAGTAAAAAGACACCCGGTGGATCTTTTTAAGAATCCATCGGGTGTCTTCATATTACGTATATTTTTGTTTATCCATCATTCTCTTTTTCGATTTAATAAGAAGATAACCAAGTTTGAAAGGAATATAACCCAACATCCCACCAATGGTATTCAAAATCAAATCGTCCACGTCAAAGCTGCCGAATTCAAAGACTAACTGCAATAGTTCGAACGTCAGGCTTAAAAAGAAGGTGGCAACGGTCACAGCACTAAACCTTTGAAACTTTTTTGCAACCAATGGTAGAATAAAGCCGAAAGGCGCAAAACCAATGATATTTCCTGCAAGGTTTACGATTCGGATATTTAGATTGATATCTGCTAAGAACAAGTAAAAGTAGATGGTTTTCAAGGGGACAAAATTGTTCGACCTCCAGTGGTATTCATCATAGGTAAAGTTAAAATGATTAATAATCTCAGATAACGAAATATATTTAAACAAAATTAATTTTGATAGAATGGCCAAGTATAAACAAAGAACTAGTAATAGTGCCATTTTAAAAATAATTTTCATGCATCACTGCTCCATTTTTAACATATCAGAATAACCATACCATATTTTCCATCGTGTATGGGGACAATTTTCAAATTGGAGGAATTTAGAATGGCGGAACATATTTTTCACTTAAAAGCTAACTGGCCGGGATTACGGAATGATGTCGGAGAAATTGAGACGGGGAGTCTGAAAACAAAGGTCTCGATACCGCCGGAAATGGATGGTCCTGGAGTCGGAACCAATCCAGATGAAATGCTCCTCGGAGCCGCGGCAACTTGCTATATCATTACCCTTGCAGCGATGATGGAACGGAGTGGGCTTGAAAAGGAAAATTTAACAATGGAATCCGAAGGCATTGTGGATGTAACTAAAGGAGTTATTACATATAAGAAGATAATCCACCGCCCGCGCATTGTCTTGAAGTCCGACGCAACAGAAAAAGACGTTGAGTTGGCGGGGGTGCTTGCCGAAAAGGCGGAAGGTTCCTGCATGATCAGCCGCGCCGTTAAAGGAAATGTGGAAATCGAGTTGGAGGCTAAGGTGGAAGTAGCAAACTCATAAGGGGTTGGGGTTTCATGAGGACAGTTTCTGTTCCACCTCAATGATTTATGTCCTCATGAACGCCCTATGAGGACAGTTTCTGCTCCACCTCAATGATTACTGTCCTCATGAACGCCCCATGAGGACAGTTTTGTCCTAAAAATAATAAAAAGTGTGATCCAATTTAATTGGATCACACACTTTTTATTTACCTTTTAAAAATCTTTGCGAATAGTCCCTTTTTTTCCTGCGGCTTCTCCAAGTAGGGTTTCTTTTTTGTGATAAAAATTTCTTCCTTATCAATTGCATGGGGCATGGCTAAAATTAAGCCAATTTCTGTGTCATACTCTTTGTTGGCAACAAGTTTATGTTCGATCTTTTGTTTCGTTGCCAATTTAACATACTTTGATAATTCCTCATACATCATGTTTCCATTTAGTAATAGCTGAGCCCCTGGGTATTCCTTCATCAACTGCTCGATTTGTGGATAAACCGCAGCCTCTGCCACCTGTTTCTTATAAAGGGCAACAATAATACGTTCCCGGATCGTTCCTAAGTATTTGCGCCGTTCATCCGGTTTTGTTTCCAATGGACCATGAATACCTTGCTGCAAGACCTCGTCAACGGTAGGTTTATTCAAACAAATCAACTCCATATAAAGGCTATTATTATGTATGATAATACCCTAAAAAGTGTTCCAGACCAAAATAATCGATAACGGAATTGCCTTTTTGAGGGGAAAGGTAGCTATACGACAGTAAACATTGCTTATCCAACAGTCACTCTTTCTTATCCGACAGTAACCATGCCCCTCCCCCAAAAAAATCCTCCCCTCCAATATGGAGGGAAGGATCCGCCGCCGCAGCCCTACAGCACTATTTTTTAGTTGAGCCCGTGAATTGTTCTTCTTCCGTAGAGCCTTTTAAAGCTGTTGTTGAAGACGTTCCACCTGTAATCACCATGGAAACTTGGTCAAAGTAACCTGTTCCAACCTCACGCTGGTGACGTGTTGCCGTGTAGCCGTACTGCTCGCTCTCAAATTCAGCTTGCTGTAATTCAGAGTATGCCGCCATGCCGCGCTCTTTGTAGCCGCGAGCAAGCTCGAACATACCATGGTTTAAAGCATGGAAGCCAGCAAGTGTGACGAATTGGAACTTGTAGCCCATTTTCCCAAGCTCTTGTTGGAATGTTGCAATCGTTTCTTGATCGAGCTTCTTTTTCCAGTTGAAGGATGGCGAACAGTTGTAAGCGAGTAACTTACCAGGGAACTGCTCATGAATGGCTTCAGCAAATTGTCTAGCCTCCTCAATATTTGGCTCAGAAGTCTCACACCAAATAAGGTCGGCGTATGGAGCGTAAGCTAAGCCGCGGGCAATCGCTTGGTTAATCCCTGCTTTCACTCGGAAAAATCCTTCCGGTGTCCGCTCGCCGGTAATGAAAGGCGCATCATTCATATCGATATCACTTGTAATTAAATCTGCCGCATTGGCATCCGTCCGGGCAACTAGTACCGTTGGCACGCCCATCACATCAGCCGCTAACCGTGCCGCAATCAAATTGCGAACCGCCGTTTGTGTTGGCAGCAATACTTTACCACCTAAGTGGCCGCACTTTTTCTCAGAAGAAAGCTGATCTTCAAAGTGTACACCTGACGCACCGGCTTCAATCATGCCCTTCATCAATTCGAAACAGTTTAATTGGCCGCCAAAGCCTGCTTCTGCATCGGCAACAATCGGGGCGAACCAATCGATGGAATCATCTCCCTCTGAATGGGTGATTTGGTCAGCACGCTGTAATGCTTGATTAATTCGTTTGACAACACTTGGAACGCTGTTAGCCGGGTACAAGCTTTGGTCCGGATACATATGTCCGGAAAGGTTGGCGTCTGCCGCTACTTGCCAGCCGCTTAAGTAAATGGCTTTCAGTCCTGCTTTTACCTGCTGGACCGCCTGATTTCCTGTTAAGGCACCAAGGGCATTAATATAGTCTTCTTCATTTAATAGTTTCCATAGTTTTTCGGAGCCCTTTTGTGCCAAAGTATGTTCAATATCAATCGACCCGCGCAATTTAATGACATCCTCCGCAGTGTATGGTCGTGTAATTCCATTCCAACGGCTATCCATTTCCCAACTTTCTTGTAATTGCGCTACTCTTAAATTTGTCATTTTATTTTCCTCCTATTAATCTAGTAAAATTTAATAGCTATTTTATAATTGCTTATATCCAGGTAATGTTAAGAAATCAACAAACTCATCATCTAAAATTAATTTATCAAAAAGTTGAACAGCTTCATCAAACCGGCCATTTTCGAAGCCTGGCGTTCCAATTTCCTGTTTGATTCTTTCCAGTTCCTCTACCTTCAATTGCTCATACATTTCAATTGTTACTTTCCTGCCGTCAGCGAGTACACCTTTCGGATGGCGGATCCACTGCCAAAGCTGGGCACGTGAAATCTCAGCTGTTGCCGCGTCCTCCATTAAATGATAAATTGGTGCGGCACCTCTGCCGGAAAGCCATGAAGCGACATATTGAATGCCCACATTAATATTCGTGCGGACGCCTGTTTCTGTAATCGTTCCGCCCGGTACCTCCAGTAGGTCTTGTGCGGTAATCGTAATTTTTTGTTGCTTCGGTGTGTGTATTTGGTTTGGCGTTGGCATTTCACGATCGAATGCTTCCATTGCCACCGGCACAAGTCCTGGATGGGCTACCCATGTTCCATCATGTCCATCTCGTGCTTCTCGCTCTTTATCAGCACGGACTTTGGCAAAGGCCTCATCGTTTGCCCGTGGGTTATTTTTCACCGGGATTTGAGCAGCCATTCCGCCCATTGCCGGTGCTTTACGGCGATGACAGGTTTGAATCGTAAGTAATGAGTAAGAACGCATAAACGGCGAAGTCATCGTGACTTGAGCTCGATCTGGTAAAATAACATCCGTTTGGTTCCGCAGCTTTTTAATGAAACTGAAAATATAATCCCATCTGCCGCAGTTCAAGCCTGCTGAATGCTCCTTTAATTCATAAAGAATCTCATCCATTTCAAACGCCGCCATAATTGTTTCAATCAAAACCGTTGCTTTAATGGTTCCCTGTGGTATTCCAAGCTTTTCTTGTGCATACACAAACACATCATTCCAAAGCCGGGCTTCTAAATGGCTTTCAAGTTTTGGAAGGTAGAAATAGGGTCCAGTACCTCTAGCCAGCAGGTTTTTTACATTATGGAAAAAGTACAACCCAAAATCGAAAAAGCTTCCTGAGATAGGCTTGCCATCTAATAGCACATGTTTTTCCTCAAGATGGAGGCCACGCGGTCTAGGGATCAGGACTGCCGTTTCCTCATTAAGGGTATATTTCTTTCCATTTGGATGTTCGAAGATAATCGTCCGGTTTATTGCATCCCGTAGGTTGATCTGTCCTTCAACCGCATTTTCCCATGTCGGTGAAGTGGCATCCTCAAAATCTGCCATAAATAATTTTGCCCCTGAGTTTAAGGCATTGATCACCATTTTTCGGTCAGTTGGTCCGGTAATTTCTACCCGGCGGTCTTGAAGGTCTTTCGGCAGTGGTGCAACTGTCCACTCCCCATTCCGGATATGCTTCGTTTCAGGCAGGAAATCTGGCAATTTCCCATTATCAATTTCTGCTTGTCGTTTTCCCCTGTACTGTAACAGTTCCACTCTTCTTTCACCAAAGTTGCGTTCCAATTCTTCAATAAAATTTAAAGCCTCCGGTGTTAAAACCTCATCGTACTGGGCTTTCAATGCCCCAACCACTTCAATACCTGTCGTTTGCGTCGACATGAACTTGATCACCTCTTTGTTATAATACAACAACTATTTATGTTTTGTATTATATAACACACTTTTCAAAAATGGAACTACTTTTCTGAATTTTTTTCAAAAATAGGTAAAATTTCCCCTGTTGCGATATAATCACCTTATAAAACGCCAGTATACTCTGACCTTACTTGAATGTTTTTGGGAGGGACTTTATGTTACTAAAAGTGATGGAAATGGATGATATTTTTGCAGAAGAAATATTGAGTTGGAAATACGAGGCACCCTATGATTTTTATAATAATGAGTACAGTGTGGCGGCTGTGAGGGAATTGCTGAATCATTCCTATTTTGTGGTAGTAGACGATCTTGATGAGATATTCGGATATTTCTGCATGGGGGAATCGGCACAAGTACCGATTGGAAGTATATTTGGGGCCTATCCTGCTGGTTATTTGGATATCGGGATTGGGATGAACCCCATATTTACGGGGCAAGGGCGAGGTCATTTGTTTTTAACGTTTATTCTAAATCATATACAGAGTCAGGTCGGTACGGTATCACTCCGACTAACCGTGGTGGCATTTAATACCCGCGCTATTCATCTCTACGAAAAACATGGATTTGAGATGAAAAAGTCATTTAGGCATGGGGATGTTTTATTTATCACGATGGTTCGAGAGTAATTTGGTAAATTTATGGATTACGAATGCGTCTACATCGATATTTGAGTTCTTTTTTCACAGAATTACCTAAGGAGAGACCCTCAAGTACATGGTATCGTTAGTAAATCAATTCCTCATATAGCCGCTGAAAATCTCCCTCACGATCGAGGCTGTGTAAAAAATCGTCACTAACGATAGCTGTTAACAAACTTCTTTTTAAAGCAGGGTCTGCAACTTGACCAATAATCCACTTCCTCTTCATAAAAAGAAACTCGAGGTATTCCGCGTACTGGTCATCAAACTCTCGTTCAAGCTGCGCACGAATCTTCTTGGAAAGCGTTGGGCTGGCACCGCCCGTTGAAACAGCAATCGACAAACGACCTCGATATACAACCGCTGGCAGGTGAAAGTCAGAACTATCCGGGTCATCCACTATCATGACCAGTTGGTGAGGTTCCACAGATTCTTTTATCAATTGATTCACCCTACTATCATTTGTGGCCGCAAAAACCATAAACGCTCCCTTTAAATCGACATCACAAAACGGCCGTTGCAACCATTCAATTTTTCCAGCCTCGAAAAGCTCTTGTAATTTTTCCGTTGCTTTTGGGCTAATCATCACTACACGGGCCCCTGACACTAGTAGGCCGCTAACCTTCCGCTCAGCTACCTTTCCGCCGCCAACGACCACAACTTTTTTCCCTTCAAGCTGTATCATAATCGGATAATTTGAACTCATGCTCCACCTCCGTTGCCCGTTTTTCAATCAGCGGAATTAATTTTTCATCAAAGCCTATCGGTTCACAAAAAACAACATTCCCATCTAGTTCTTTCTCCATTTTGACGGTATATCCTCCTGAAAACAAGAAATAGGGGAGAATATAAATCTTCTGGTCCGCTAGTTTCCCTGCCACCCCTTGATAAAATGGCGGCGTTGTAACGAAGGCTGTGTGAACGTGACAAGCCATTTTCTCAGCTAAACTTGAAGCAAGTCTTTCCAATTCAATCGCTGCTTCAGTCACACGGCTCCCATGCCCCACCAACAGCACCGTCTCGTTCTCCAACCCGCCAAAGCCTGCCTCGCCGAGCCTATCCACAAGAATGCTTACCAAAACATCCTCAACACCAAGCGGTTTTCCATATTGACAAACACTATCCGGATAGCGTTCCAACTCCGCGGGAATATCAACATTCGTATGAATTCCTGGCAATAAGAATACAGGGACAACTGTAATCTCACTTGCCCCCTGCCCGATACAGGTTTCAACCGCCTGCGCCACAGATGGCTCAGTATGTTCAAGGAAACCAAATGCCTGAATGACTGCCGGAGACCGCTGCATTACTTTTTGAATAAAGGCAATAAATTTCGCATTTGCAGCAGCCCGCCGGCTTCCGTGTGCGATATACAGAATGGCTTTCATCCCTTACACTTCCTTACATTGCTGACTTGCCAAAAAGTCAACGAGGGCATCCTTTGTTGCTTTTTCTGGCATTCCATGTGAAGGCAGTCCTGCAGCTTCCACCTCGGCCATTGTTTGTTTTCCCATACTGACAACTTGCAAATCCTTCCATAACTTGAGGGCATCGATGTCGCATTCTTGCAAGGCATCAACAAACTGCCCAACAGAGGCGCTGCTAGGGAATACCAATGTATTCACATTTGCTTCCTCTAGCATTCTTTTAAAAATCGGCAGGAATTGACGATCCAACTCTTTCTTACTAGTAACTAAAAAGTCGGCCATTTCATAGCCTTTTTGCAAAATACTATCGTCACCAACAATTAGTAAGTTTCCAGTCTTCGTCATCTCCTCAGCAAGCTTCGCGGTAAATCCACACTCATTTAGCGCTTTCACCGATTTAGTAGATGCTCCGTAAAAATCAGCACCTATTTTTCGGACATCGACGCCATTTTCAAAAACAGCCCTGAAAAATTCGCCAACACTCTCAGGTGAGGTAAATAGAATCCTGTCATACGATGACACCTTTGTTAGGTCAACTGGCAGCACGGTCTTTTTCCATTTCGGAAATTCGATAACATCTGCGCCTTGATCCATCAAATGCTGCGCCATTCCGCTTACGCTCTCACCTGTTCGGGCCAAGAGGATTTGCCGGCCATACAAGGGCTTATTCTCAAACCAGCTAATCTTTTCCCGAAGAGAAATCACTTCGCCGACAAGAATAATCGCAGGATTGGTGAACTTAGCCTTCAACACTTTCTCAGAGATATTTGCAAGTGTCCCTTGCAAGGTTTTTTGGCGGCCAAATGTCCCCCATTGGATTAAAATCACCGGTGTGGAGGCTGGCTTACCATTGCTTACAAGATTTTCGCAGATAAACGGTAAATTCCCCACTCCCATGTAAAAGGCAATCGTATCCACACCGCGGGCAAGCCCTGCCCAGTCGAGCAATGGTTTACCGTTCTGGGATTTGTCATGTGCGGTGACGACGGCAAAGGATTCAGCATGCTCCCTATGTGTCACAGGAATCCCTGCATAAAGGGGGGCTGCAATCCCCGATGAAATGCCTGGAACAATCTCAAAAGGAATTTGGTATTGGGCAAGGGCTGCCGCTTCTTCCCCCACGCGGCCGAAAACGCCGGGATCGCCGCCTTTTAAACGGACGACTATTTTTCCTGCCATTGCCTTTTCCACCAACAGGTCGTTAATATTCTCCTGCCGTAAAATATGGCGATCTGGCAATTTCCCGCAGTAAATCAACTCACAATCCCTAGGGGCAAATTCCAATAGTTTTGGATTGGCAAGCCGGTCATATAAAATGACCTCAGCTTGCTTAATGGCTTCCATTCCTTTAACAGTGATTAATCCAACGTCCCCTGGCCCTGCCCCAACTAAAAACACTTTTCCTGTTTTCATTATGCAGCCTTCCTTTCGTGTCGCCATGCCTAAGATAGTAGTTTTTAAGATTCGCTGATAAACATGCTTAATTCGCCGATAAAACAATTTCTGAGGCTCTTTTAGGTAAGGCTTTTTTCAAATTCTAAGAAAAACAGCTCCTATAATACGATAAAAATGATATCATCATTAATTTCCACTTGAAAAGCCCGCACTTGCCCCTCGTCTGGAGCCTGAACTGTACCATCAGCCAATGAAATCTTCCAATCATAGACTGGGCAGTAAACATAATGGCCGCTGACAAGCCCTTCGGAAAGGACGCCCCCTTTCGGATGTGGACTGTGATTTTCAAGTGCATAAACCTCGCCAGTTGTGACCTTAAATAGAGCAATTTCCATGTCATCTATTTTAATAGAATAGCCTGATCTTGCCTTTAAATTCGAATAATGTGCTACTGGAATCCGTGTTAAGGTTTTAATCATTTGGACTCACTCCCAACCGCTACGATGTGTTTAGTATAATATTTATCTTGAATTTCTTCACTTTGAATCGCTTCATTCCAAGGTTCGATATACTTTTTCAATGTTTGATCAATAAGTTCGTTTAACGCTTTACGCGTTTCTTCATCCGCCAGGACTTCTTTCACATGATCAAGACCCATGCGTTCCACCCATTTTGACGTACGCTCTAAATAATTCGCTGTTTCCCGGTAGTATTGGAGATAAGCTCCCGTCATCTCCATGACTTCTTCTTCCGTTTTCACCGTGAATAGTAAATCACCAGGACGAAGATCCACACCCCCGTTACCCGCAACGTAAATTTCCCAGCCGCCATCAATACCGACAAAGCCAATATCTTTGATTCCTGCTTCAGAGCAGTTTCGCGGACAAGCTGATACGCCCATTTTTACTTTATGCGGTGTATCAAGACGTTCAAATTTCTTTTCCAGCTCGATGCCAAGAGCCATGGAATCTTGGGTGCCATAGCGGCAGAATTGTGCACCAACGCATGTTTTAACGGTACGCAGTGTTTTTCCATAAGCATAACCTGACGGCATATCGAGTTCTTCCCACATAGACGGCAGATCTTCTTTTTTCACACCGAACAAGCCAATCCGCTGTCCACCGGTTAATTTTACTAACGGAACATTGTACTTTTCTGCGACTTCAGCAATTTTTTTCAAATCCGCAGCCGTTGTGACTCCGCCGTACATTCTTGGTACTACCGAGTACGTTCCGTCTTTTTGAATATTGGCATGCATTTTTTCGTTAACCAACCGGGAATCACGGTCATCCTTGTATTCATCCATGTGAATCATGCCAAGGTAATAGTTGATGGCCGGACGGCATTTCGTGCAGCCTTCCTCATTGTTCCACTCAAGGACGTTCATGACCTCTTTTACACTTGTTAAGCCCTTGGCTTTGATTTCTGCCACCAATTCCTCTCGGCTAAGCGTAGTACAACCGCAAATACTTGTTTTTTGTGCCGCGGCAGCATCAAATTGGTCACCAAGTGTATGGGCAAGAATGCTGCTGACCATCGGTTTACAGCGGCCGCATGAACGTCCGGCGTTTGTGCAATGGCTGACTTGGTCAAGAGTTGTGAGGCCCTGCGCCTTAATCGCTTCAACAATCGCCCCTTTTGTAACACCATTACAACCGCAAACCAGTTCATCATTCGGCATGGCGGCAATATCATCACTTGCCTCGCTTCCCATACATGCTGTTTGAAAAATGGATACCCCGCTAATGTCTTCCTTTTTCGTTAACATCCGGAATAGCCGTGTGCTGTCCTTTGTGTCCCCATAAAGAACAATCCCAACAATCACGTTATCTCTGGTTAACACCCGTTTATAGATTCCATCAAACTCGTTATAAACCATGATTGATTTGGTTGTGCCGTCTTCAAAAATTTCTCCTGCAGAGAAGAGGTCAACTCCTGCCACCTTTAGCTGTGTTCCGGTAATGGATCCTGCGTATGGATCTCCTGCTTGTCGGCATATCCGCTGTGCTAATACTTTTCCTTGTTCATATAGCGGGGCCACCAAGCCATAAACAATTTCTCTGTGCTCGGCACATTCCCCTACCGCATACACATGCGGGGCACTCGTTTCCATAAAGTCATTGACCACAATACCGCGATTGACGTAGATGCCGCTATTTTTCGCGATAGCTGTATTGGATTTAATTCCAATCGCCATCACGACAAGGTCAGCATCAACTTCGGATCCGTCTTTAAAACGCAGACCAGTGACGCGGTCATCTCCAAGAATCTCAACCGTTTCTTTTTCCATTAAGAAGTTCATACCCTGGGCTTCAAGTTCTGCTCTTAGTAGAGAAGAGGCAATTGGATCCAATTGTCGTTCCATTAGATGCGGCATTAAATGGACTACATCTACTGTCATCCCAAGATTCAACAAACCTCTTGCAGCTTCAAGACCTAATAGCCCGCCACCGATGACCACAGCCTTTTTATACTGCCGCGCTGACTTGATCATCATTTCACAATCTTGGATATCACGAAACCCGGTTACTCCGATTTTGTCTGCACCCGGAATCGGCAGGATGAACGAATTTGAGCCTGTCGCAATGATTAATTCATCATACTCAACTTTTCGCCCCTGATCACTGATAACACACTTGGCTTCCACATCCATTTTTACAATTGATTCGCCTATATATAATTGAATGTGATTTTCTTTATACCAATCTAGCGAATTGATAATGATTTCATCAAAGTTTGTATCGCCCTGCAAGATGTTGGATAACTTGATTCGATTGTAGTTTGGATGTGGTTCTTGTCCAAAAATCGTTATCTCAAATTGTTCCGGTGCTAATTTGAGGATTTCTTCAATCGTTCTAATCCCAGCCATTCCGTTTCCGATCATCACTACTTTTTTCATCATTTGGTCGCTCCCTATCTGTTTTGTTTAAATACGTTATTCACGATTGTCTCTATATCTATATTGTAATTACCTTATCCCAATAAGTTTGTGAAGTTAGTCACATTCAAACCTCTAATTGTGAATTATTTCACATAATTGTCATAAACAAAATTAAGATTACGCCATTCATCGTACGTATAGCGGGCGATGATTTCCGCAAGCTCGTTCGTAATCGCGACGATGTCCCCGCGCTGATTATAGACATAGTCATAAATTTTGCCTTTATATTCAAAGCTTAAGAGCTGCCCGCTGGCGTCACGGTAGAAATTCAGTAGATTTTCTACTTGATCAATACCGGATTTCTGGGAGATGCTGACCAGGTCACCGTTGGCGTCATAATAATAGAATTCCGTCCGCTCACTAGTGTCGGTCGTTACCTTCTTCGAAGTACGTTTGTTTTCACTATCATAAGTGAATTCAATCTTTTCGGTCACTTTTCCGTTTGTTTTTGTTGTAATTCCTATAAGCAAGTTGATGGACGCATAGTTATATTCTTTTTCCATTTCTACTGCTGCGGTTGCGGCAGCTTCCACCGTATCCACTGCTTTACTGATCGATTCTTGAAGCAGGGAACCATCTGGACGGAACGAATACGTAACCTTTTTATACTTTTGCGTATTGGCATCGTACTGGATCGAAGACGTGATCCGGTTACCTTGTCCATATTGATTATCTATTACTAGTTTACCTGTTTCATTGACCTTTTTTAAGAGATTTCCACTCGTATCGTACGAATAGGTGAGTGTTTCTGTTCCCTTTTTAACGGTTTTCAGGAAGCCTTCCGGTGTATAGGTATACGTCTTTTGACCATCCCCAATGGTTAGTCGCCGTTTCAATATGCTCATCGGCATTGTATGTGTAATTCTCAAAGAAGAGGTCGTTTGGTGTATCCTTCTTCTTCGCATGGATGGCCGTCATTTTTTCGTTGAGGCCGTAATCCATGTTCACTGAAATACGCGGGCCCTTTACCATGTTGATCGACTCAGAAGCGGTATACGAGAACTGGTATGGCTCAGATCTTGGCGTGATGACTTCTTCTGCCAAAGCATTGGCATTATACTGAACGGTCGTTACTCCTAACGCCGATTGAATCATTTCGGCATTTTCATCATCTTTATAGGTCTTTCTTGTCACGATGCCGTTCTCGACCTTGTCCTCATATGTGAATCGGTTGTTGAACTTTCATTCTCCCATCACGAAAATTAAAATTTATGTAACGATGTTTAAACGAATAGCGAGTATTATACGACCGTCTCTTGTAAAAATACAACCCAAAATTTAAAAGCAACGCAGTGTACGAACACCTTTTTACCTTAGCTATTGTTTATCGCCACGCGCTTGCTCATTCTCGTTAGTTTTTTAGCCATTCCATGTCATAACTACTCCTACCATGTAAAATGTCATCTCGCCTAATTATCGTACTTGTCACTCTATCCTAGCATTAAAACCAAACACCATGATGGTACTACCTTCATGAGCTCTCGATTCTCAAACAATTAATTTTCTTATTGTCTCACTCAAATATTAACTGATTTAATGTAAAATAAAGTAAAAAACCTTGAAAGGCATTTAGCCAATCAAGGTAATAGATTCATTTAAACTATTTATCTATTTAATTGTGCTCTTTATAAAAACCTCTGTAATAAAAACTACAATTAGCTGTTGCTATCCCTTTCCTCTATGAATTCTAAAAACGAATCTTGCAGTTCTCCTTCTGTATCAATAGAATCAAGCAGTAATTTAGGTTCAAACGAACAATCTTTTAAAGTTGAACTTCCATCAATTATTCCTAGCATATTTGAAATAGTATCAATCATGGTTTGTTCAATTATCCTCATTAATGTATCTTTATTTTCGTCAGTTAAACTATCGTAAAAACCAATAGCTTTTTTCCAATAATCATCTGTTTTAGGGGTAACATTCGTTGTTTCATACAAGTTTTTATATAGTTGAAGGTTCTCTTTAACTATAAACTCATAAAGTGATTTAACAAATATCTCATTCATTTTATTTCCTCATTTCTGGATACATTTTTTTGTTTAATTCAATAAGTTCTTTTAACGCAGAATTTGGTATGTCATCATAAACTCTTCTTAGTTCCATTATATCCCTTGCCAATAGCTGTCTAGGATTCTCTATTCCTTTGGTACTTCTTGAAACTATACCATTAGGGCCTTTTATTGTATGACCGACCTTCGGAACATTTATTGCAGGAGCAGTGTTTAAATCATAATTTTCCACAAAATCCTTCATTATTGCCTTTTGTCCCACGTGATGTGCATCAAGCCCTTCTACTCCCTTAATATCTTTGTATGCTCCAACTTGATATTTACCCGTACCCTTAGAAGCGAATTGCTGCAAATCTAATTTTAATAAAAGTTCCCTCTCACCATCATTATTCTTATTTACACGAGTTATTGGATTTCCTCGAGATGGCTGACTAGAACTAGAAACCTTCGGTTTCGCCTGTGGTGTAACCGAACTAACCCTAGCTGGTGCGGTACTTTGAATTCTAGGTGTACTTTTTATAGACAGGGCTGGCACGGTCTTCGGTTTTATATTAATCACCGAAGCTACTTTTTTCGCCGGTGCCTTGACAACCTTGACCGCTTTGGCAACCGCCTTGGTTGCTTTTACTGCCTTCACTGCCATCGAAGTTCCCTTGATTGCGGCTTTCGCAACCTTGGATACAACGCCTCCACCTGGAACAAAGTTCGAGGCGATGCTAATGGCTGCCCCTGCCTTTTGGTACCATTTTGTATTTTTGCTGGTTAATGTCTTGATGTCATCGCCAATCGCAAAGTTGTAAGCTGCTTTGGCGGTCTTTTTAACACCTTTTGTCACCTTTTTTAGCCATTTTGGCGCATAGCCGTCCGGGTCGATGTTGTTGACGGGATCGGATTCTGCATATAAATAGCGATTGAAAGAGATTGGATTCGTATCTTCTCCCTCGTATTCATCTGCGACTAAATAACGGCCGATTTTGGCATCGTAATCCCGCCAGCCCATGTAGTAGAGCTTGGTGTTATTGTCATACTGGACACCAAATTTTCCAACATAGCGGAATGGATTGGCGTTTGCGACTGTTTTGCCTAAATCCGTTGGGGCATCAATTTTTAATAGGTTCCCCCATTCATCGTACGAATAGCGGGCGATGATTTCCGCAAGCTCGTTCGTAATCGCAACGATGTCTCCGCGCTGATTGTAGACATAGTCATAAATTTTGCCTTTATATTCAAAGCTTAAGAGCTGACCGCTGGCGTCACGGTAGAAATTCAGTAGATTTTCTACTTGATCAATGCCGGATTTCTGGGAGATGCTGACCAGGTCACCGTTGGCGTCATAATAATAGAATTCCGTCCGCTCACTAGTGTCGGTCGTTACCTTCTTCGAAGTACGTTTGTTTTCACTATCATAAGTGAATTCAATCTTTTCGGTCACTTTTCCGTTTGTTTTTGTTGTAATTCCTATAAGCAAGTTGATGGACGCATAGTTATATTCTTTTTCCATTTCTACTGCTGCAGTTGCGGCAGCTTCCACCGTATCTACTGCTTTACTGATCGATTCTTGAAGCAAGGAACCATCCGGACGGAACGAATACGTAACCTTTTTATATTTTTGCGCCGCGGCATCGTACTGGATAGAAGACGTAATCCGGTTGCCTTGGCCATATTTGTTATCTAATATTAGTTTACCTGTTTCATTGACCGTTTTTAAGAGATTTCCACTCGTGTCGTACGAATAGGCGAGTGTCTCTGTTCCCTTTTTAACGGTCTTCAGGAAGCCTTCCGGTGTATAGGTATACGCCTTTTGACCATCCCATGGGTTAGTCGCTGTTTCAATATGCTCATCGGCGTTGTACGTGTAATTCTCAAAGAAGAGGTCGTTTGGTGTATCCTTCTTCTTCGCATGGATGGCCGTCATTTTTTCGTTGAGACCATAATCCATGTTCACTGAAATACGCGGACCCTTTATCATGTTGATTGACTCAGAAGCGGTATACGAGAACTGGTATGGCTCAGATCTTGGCGTGATGACTTTTTCCGCCAAATCATTGGCATTATACTGAACGGTCGTTACTCCTAACGCCGATTGAATCATTTCGGCATTTTCATCATCTTTGTAGGTCTTTCTTGTGACGATGCCGTTCTCGACCTTTTCCTCATACATGAACAGGTTGTTGAATTTTCATTCTCCCGATACGAAAATTGTGATTAACGTAACGCTTAGGTGCTATATTGAATATAAATTCATTGTATGCGGCCTTAGCGATACAACGAACCCCTTTACCGATACAAATTTATTGTGAATCGTAAAAGTAACCCGAACAAAGGAAGGGAAATATCATGCCTATTTCAATCAAACTAAAGGAAATCCTTAAAGAACGTGAATTGGCACGTTTGGCAGGGCATCGACCAAATACAATAAGCTACCTTTGTTCAGACAATGTGGACAGGGTTTATCTATCGACATTAGAAACGATATGCAAAGTGTTAGACATCGACATTCAGGAGTTAATCGAGGTGGAGTAGTCCTCTTGCCATAGTAATCGTTGTCTGTACGTAAAAGTTGCGAAAATAATTAAAAGAAAGGGAAAACGAAGGTAGACTATTTGAGCATAATAATGGTGGTAACTGAAGATTTTGTATTTATTTTTAGGGGATAGAAAACATAAAATAGGGCATTCATTTTAAAGTTGTTGTACGTACTTTATTATTCGTTAATACATCATATAGGACATCCGAACTTTATGGCTATTCTCTGAATAAAAAACGTTTTATTCGGCACTCCGCCCATAAAAAGAGCGGCTTGTTTAATAAAGCCGCTCCCAACTATAAATTATTAAATCTTATTCCACTTATCGCTACCCATTATCCTATCGATAATATGTTCTGCTTCCCAAACTGCAGCAACTTCTAATCCCTTACACTCTTGTTCAGTCGATTTACGGTCTTGACCTTTATGGTAAATTGAATATTTCCCAGTGATGGGGTCTTTAATGTAATAAGGGGGTGGCCATTCTTCCTCTTCATTTTTAAATGGTCGATTATCTACAATTGGCCATTTCCCAGACTTCAAAACATCATCATATACCCCAACAATAAAATGGTATTCTTCCTGTTGTGGTAAATCATCTACATCTACCCCGATATGCTTATATATCCCGATAGACGCATCCCTATATCTTCTTCCAAATGCATACTTACTGTTTGGTAAAGGGATTGCAAAAACATCACCTATTTTTACCCTATTTCTTTTAGTCATTTTACCACTCCTTATTCGCTGCATCTATATACTTTTGTTTATTAGGGTTACTATCTGATATTCCATTAATTTTATTACCAGAAGTACCACGAGTCGATTTTGCACCACCATT
Organism: Neobacillus sp. OS1-2; assembly: GCF_030915505.1. Taxonomy (GTDB): domain Bacteria; phylum Bacillota; class Bacilli; order Bacillales; family Cytobacillaceae; genus Neobacillus. Next base: position 2,374,479 of record NZ_CP133265.1, on the reverse strand, counting down.
GAGGTCAATAAGTTGCTGTTCTCTTCCACGGATAGCATCTTTATTTGTTGAGGATTTGTCACGTATTGCAGGCCCAAACCCTTCTTTATTCATATGGTGATTAGCATCTCGCTTTGCGATATTTTCTAAAGGAGTTCCTGTACCACTTGTTCTACCAGTGTATACTTCTCCAGTTTTTGGATTAGTTTTTGTATATGTCTGATAAGTTTTTCCCGTACCCTTAGAAGTAAATAACTGCAAATCTAATTTTAATAAAAGTTCCCTCTCACCATCATTATTCTTATTTACACGAGTTATTGGATTTCCTCGAGATGGCTGACTAGAACTAGAAACCTTCGGTTTCGCCTGTGGTGTAACCGAACTAACCCTAGCTGGTGCGGTACTTTGAATTCTAGGTGTACTTTTTATAGACAGGGCTGGCACGGTCTTCGGTTTTATATTAATCACCGAAGCTACTTTTTTCGCCGGTGCCTTGACAACCTTGACCGCTTTGGCAACCGCCTTGGTTGCTTTTACTGCCTTCACTGCCATCGAAGTTCCCTTGATTGCGGCTTTCGCAACCTTGGATACAACGCCTCCACCTGGAACAAAGTTCGAGGCGATGCTAATGGCTGCCCCTGCCTTTTGGTACCATTTTGTATTTTTGCTGGTTAATGTCTTGATGTCATCGCCAATCGCAAAGTTGTAAGCTGCTTTGGCGGTCTTTTTAACACCTTTTGTCACCTTTTTTAGCCATTTTGGCGCATAGCCGTCCGGGTCGATGTTGTTGACGGGATCGGATTCTGCATATAAATAGCGATTGAAAGAGATTGGATTCGTATCTTCTCCCTCGTATTCATCTGCGACTAAATAACGGCCGATTTTGGCATCGTAATCCCGCCAGCCCATGTAGTAGAGCTTGGTGTTATTGTCATACTGGACACCAAATTTTCCAACATAGCGGAATGGATTGGCGTTTGCGACTGTTTTGCCTAAATCCGTTGGGGCATCAATTTTTAATAGGTTCCCCCATTCATCGTACGAATAGCGGGCGATGATTTCCGCAAGCTCGTTCGTAATCGCAACGATGTCTCCGCGCTGATTGTAGACATAGTCATAAATTTTGCCTTTATATTCAAAGCTTAAGAGCTGACCGCTGGCGTCACGGTAGAAATTCAGTAGATTTTCTACTTGATCAATGCCGGATTTCTGGGAGATGCTGACCAGGTCACCGTTGGCGTCATAATAATAGAATTCCGTCCGCTCACTAGTGTCGGTCGTTACCTTCTTCGAAGTACGTTTGTTTTCACTATCATAAGTGAATTCAATCTTTTCGGTCACTTTTCCGTTTGTTTTTGTTGTAATTCCTATAAGCAAGTTGATGGACGCATAGTTATATTCTTTTTCCATTTCTACTGCTGCAGTTGCGGCAGCTTCCACCGTATCTACTGCTTTACTGATCGATTCTTGAAGCAAGGAACCATCCGGACGGAACGAATACGTAACCTTTTTATATTTTTGCGCCGCGGCATCGTACTGGATAGAAGACGTAATCCGGTTGCCTTGGCCATATTTGTTATCTAATATTAGTTTACCTGTTTCATTGACCTTTTTTAAGAGATTTCCACTCGTGTCGTACGAATAGGCGAGTGTCTCTGTTCCCTTTTTAACGGTCTTCAGGAAGCCTTCCGGTGTATAGGTATACGCCTTTTGACCATCCCATGGGTTAGTCGCTGTTTCAATATGCTCATCGGCGTTGTACGTGTAATTCTCAAAGAAGAGGTCGTTTGGTGTATCCTTCTTCTTCGCATGGATGGCCGTCATTTTTTCGTTGAGACCATAATCCATGTTCACTGAAATACGCGGACCCTTTATCATGTTGATTGACTCAGAAGCGGTATACGAGAACTGGTATGGCTCAGATCTTGGCGTGATGACTTTTTCCGCCAAATCATTGGCATTATACTGAACGGTCGTTACTCCTAACGCCGATTGAATCATTTCGGCATTTTCATCATCTTTGTAGGTCTTTCTTGTGACGATGCCGTTCTCGACCTTTTCCTCATACGTGAACCGGTTGTTGGCATCGTATTGATAGATGGTTTCAGAACGGACAAACGGATAGGTTGTTGCGCCCTGATTAAGAACCGTTTTGGAGGATTCATCATAAATCCATTTTCGAATTAGGTTTCCATTTAAATCGTATAGAAAACGAACATCCGATTTCTTAGGCGTTGCGGGATCTCCATCTTGATAGACGTTGGAAAGTTCTCTTACTAATCGGCCTAACTCGTCATAGGTTAGGTCTGTATCCTTTATGACCGCCGTAGACGTTTCCTTTGTCTCTTTATCGTAGACTTTAGATTTTACGGTTTGTTTCGTAACCTCCGCCGCATCATTGTACACATAATTCGTGACAAGATAGGTTTCCTTTCCATCCTTCTCCTCGACTTTTTGTGTTTCAGTAAGGATTTGCCCTTCTTGGTTATATGTCCATTCTGTTGTGGTGCCGTCAGGGTTGGTCTGTTTTACCTTGTCCCCTACTTCATTGTACTCAAATTTCGTTTTAGTACCTTTATGATCAACCGTTTCAAGCTGATTCCCATTAGCATCCGTAATGGCAAACTCAATGGTACTGCCGCTAATGGTAATGGCCGGAGTTCCCAGCCCATCATAATAGGACCAAGTTTCCACAGTAGGAGTAGAGTTATCCTTCGAATAGATATTCTCATCAAGTGCATTGAAGGTATAGTGGAACTCCGTTCCTTCGGCATCCTTTGTATGAACAAGATGGTTTTCCGAATCATAGGTATTGGTCATCGTTAGTACATTACGGTTTCCGGTATTATCCGTTTCCGTTACCTGACGATTCCATTCATCAAAGGTCGCAAACATTTCCCCTTTTGCAATGAGAAGCTTGTCCCGCCCATCAGGGCTGTCCTTTGCTGCATAATCAATGGTATGAAGGATATTGCCGTTCTTATCATACGCGAAATATTTCTGATTTTGCATCGGGTCAATCGATCTTGCTACTCTTCCATAGCCATCGAATTCTTGCGCGATGATATAACCATTCTCATCTGTTTCTTTTACTTTTCGACCTAATTCATCATATTCGGTATACAATTTGGCCTGTTTTTCTTCCACTTGATCAACAGTTTCATTCTTGTAGGTGGTCAATTTTACGGCAGGCATTTTTTTATAGACTAGCTGACCCCACTCGTTGTATTCATACGTAGTTTCTTGACCAAGACTATTTATCTCCTTAATGACATTTCCCATGTCATCATAAACAAAGCTGTTAATTCGGCCAACCCGGTCTTTTTTCTCCTTTATCCGTTGTTCCTCATCATACACAATAGACTGAGTTTGGTTTAGCGCATTGGTTTCCGTCAATGCTTGTCCATACTCATTGTATGTGTAACTCGTCTTACTTCCATACGGGTCAACCTTCTCTTTGACATTTTCACCCGTACTATCATATACGTATTTCGTTTCAAGTGTCGATTCTTCTAAGACAAGATCATCAACATACAGGTTGGCGCTGCCTTTATTGGTCACTTGCACGCGCACGTGCGTGGCATCCGTTGGCACAGCCCCATTGACCCGATATTTGTTCCAACTCGTTGTAATTGGATTAGTAACCGTATAGTCTTTGACGATTGTGTCATCCTTTAAGAATTGCAGCTTGACCTCTGATGTAACAGCTCCGGAAGGAGCGATACTCTCTAGCGTGGCTTGAACAGGTAATCGTCCTTTTTTAATCGCAATAGTGCCTGTTTGCAGGATTCCATTAGGTGCCAGTTCGATACTTTGCTTTCCTGATTTCGCTTGTGTCGTAACCTTGGAAGCAGCACCTTGTACTTTCCAATCCATAAGTGTTTTATTTTCCATGCTGTAGTCAGGCATGTAGCTATACAATGGTCCGCGATCACTCTTGGTTTTCGTCACATTTCCGTAAGAGTCGTAATCAAAATATTGATTATTTCCTTCTTCATCGATAATCTGACTGACGTTTCCTTTTGCGTCATATTTCCATTGTTTCGCTTGACCAAGCGTATTATAAGCATGAGTGATTTGCCCTTTTTCATTGTATTTGTTTTCCAGTGCATATGTCGATTTTGACCCATTTGTTGTGACCGCTGGCAATAGCTGTTTTACGACATTACCAAAGTTATCGTACTCAAAGGTAGTCTTGTTGCCCTGAGCATCGGTTGCGGTTTTTACTCGATTTTTCTCATAGTCTGTCGTGATCAGGATATTGTTTTGATCCTGGTTGGCGGCAGCCGGGTCCTCATTTTCCACAAAGGTGCGGATGATATTCTGTTTCCAAAGGTTCCCTTCACTGTTTAACTCATATTCTGTATTGGCTAAATTTTTACTCGTTTTATTCTCATTAATTGAATTAGTCGTGGCATAGATTTTATTCGTTGTCAGATTATACGAAAGCGTATCAAGTATGGCTTCATATGTTCTGATTGGATACTTCTTGGTGCCATCAACTACTCTAGTGGAACGCTTCGTTTTCGTTTGCATTAATCGATTGCCATTAAACACAAATTCTACTTTTAACCCATTTTCAGAAACAACATCCTTCATTTTCCCGTTTTCATAGTCATAATGAGTGGTGCTGCTCAACTTTCCACTTTTCGTATAAAGCTTGGCATCAGTTAAATAACCATCACTGTAAGAATAGCTGACTTTCTCTCCAGTACTGAAGGTGGCACTTTCTATTGTGCTGTCCGGATTATACTTTAGTGAGTAGGACTTCGTTAATGATGTGACCTTCGTGAGCAGATTATTGTCATATTGATAGACGACCGTGTTTCCATTCGTATCGATTAGTTTGGCTAGTTTTCCATTGACTGTAAATACCTTGGTTGAAAGACTCCCATTTCGTTCTGTTAGCTCGTATCCTTTTGTATCCGAAAGGGTAAGAACGTAGCTGGTTCCCGCAGGTGTCGTGAAGGTTCCATCCGGCAGACGATCAAAGCGATGAACCGTTCCATCCGGATCAACGTAATCAACATAATTGGTGCTGGTTACTAGATGTTCTTCGACATTTGCATACCAGCCCTTACCCAAAAGTCCCTTTTCCTCAAGGTTAGAGGCATAGGTACGGCCAAGTGCGACTGTAAAACCTCTTGTTGGAAGGGAGAAGTCGACCTCCTGCATATTTAAGCTGCCATTATAGAGATTGACAAAACCTGTCCCATCCAGCAGGGAGATAGGATAGGTTGGATAATACCCTTCCGAACCCGTCCATTTTTTATCCAGCTTATCGATCCAAACCGATTTCGAAACAAGGTTTGTTTGACCTGCCTTATCGGTTGCGGAAATCCGAAGTTCATATTCTCCTTTTGGCAACAATGCTGTATCCCACTCTGCCACTGTTGTGTCAGTGACTCCTGTATTCTTTTCGGCAATAAGATTCCAGACGGCATTTTGGTCGCTCTTATTACGGTATTCCAGCTTATACGAGGCTAAATCTTGATCGGTAATCGTCCCTGCGATTTTTTTCGTTCCAGATACATACTCCCCATTCACTACATTTGTCAGCTTTATTTCCGGAAGCGTACGATCAAGAATAATAGAATCAGAGAATAAGTCAGAAACATTGCCGCTTTTATCCGAAAATTTCGCATAGACGTATTGGGTCCCATCTTGGTCCTTGAGTGCCCAATTAAATAGTTGTGTCGATTGTGGCACGGGCATCAATTCGGAAAATTTCAGGTCACTAGGTGCCGCCTTCTCTGGACCATTGGCAAATTGGACGAATTTATCGCCACTGGCGTTATCATAGACGTCAAAAACTTTTACTGTGACATTGTTATTCGTGGTATATGCCGCATTTTCATTAATGGTGATTTTCCCGGTAGGCGGCTTGACATCTTTCACAGTAATACTGCGATTGACTATATTTTCTGGCGGATTAATATACGTTGGATCGGTACCTTTCCCAACTACTGCTTTTAAGCTATAGGAACCAATCAACGCTGTCTTCGGTTTCCAATTGACAGTAAATCGCTTTACTTCGTTCGGCTTTACCACTTCTCCAGGGTTCAAATAGCCGACAAAACCAGTCGGGGCACTGCCATCAGGTGCTGTACTGGTCACCGATAGGGATAGATTTAGATCATTGGTCCACGAACATGTTCCTGTGTTTCTTACATCAAACCACAGGTTTTCCCCTGCTCCGGCCTGATCAATGTTTGATTCCAACGGAATGGAATAGCTTTCAATTTGGGCATCAAATTCTTTCCGCGCCATCTTCTCCGCCGGTACGGAATAATCACTAATATTTGAACTGTTATCAATAGCTTGTACCCAGGCATAGTAGGTTTTTCTCGGTGTTAAGGATCCTGAGTAGGTATAGTAAAGATTGGTTGTTTCCTGTCCACTAACGATATTGGCAACACCAGGCTGGTCACCCATAAATACGCGGTACTTGGCCACTCCCGAACCATCCAGATCGGTGCCAGGCTGCCAGCCGATGGTAAAGGCATTGATCCGGTCATTCGTTACCTGCACGGCAGTCGGAGCCGTTGGTTTCGTTTGATCCGGTATGACAGGTACTACTCCATTGCCCCAAATATCGGTTTCTCCATACCCATTGTATCCCGTAACCCTAAACCAATAATTGGTGCTATTATTATAACCTCCGCCGCTCTTGACATATAAATAATTTGGATTTTCCGGAAGCTCTCTACCATCCCCTCCGGTTCTTAATCCGTATTGCCCACTGTCAATTTGGGCTCTTTTCGGCCAGAGTTTTTTTCCTCTTGTTGTCCACGAGGTGGTATTGCCGACATTAAACGATTCATAACCCCGGCCATTAAATAGTTGCACCTTGTAGCCTGTTACTCCTTCGATCGGAGACCAGGATAGATCCACATACCCTGTCCCGTCTTTGTAGGAATAGGGAACCGCATTCACGCCACCCGGCGGATCGGAATAGGTAATGGCCAGATAGGGTTTACCGGATGCACTTTCAGAAGCGTAATACTTTTGATAGGATCCTGCCGATCCTTCTGATGTACTTCGAAGGACAACACCATAATTGGAATATGTTCCTTTCATCCAGCCGTTTACTAGACTAGTAAGATCCAGACTAAGCCATCTGGCCGATCCTGTTGCCGAGGTACTTCCATAAGAGACAGACGTATCAATGCCAGGCTGAGTACGATAGCTGACCTTTGTGCTATCCCAAGGACTGGTGATCCGATTTGCATAAAGACTGGTTGGGGATACAGAACCAATATCATTCAATTTGTATACTTTTAGTTCTGCTTTAACTAAGAGTTTACCAGCTAAGTTTGGTAAGGATTGGGCAAAATCCATATAGGTTCTTGTTGTTCCGGTTGATGAAGTATATCCTGTTCGTAATTCCGGAGTGTTATAATAGTTATTTGTTGAATACATAGACATTACATAGGAATCCAGAGTAGTGGCACTCGTTCCTCCAATGTTTACACTAGGGTCAATCCGAACAGGATACTTAGTATCCTCTTCATCCAGAAAAGTTGAATCTGGAATGATGGTGACCAAATAGCCATTCTTGCTCTTCTTGAGATCCATTGTGATGTCTTCTGAATATTTACCGTTTGCGTCCTCCATAAAAGGCGGGATCATGACCCATGCAACATGATTTTCTTTATTATAGAAATTGATGGAGCCATTTTCCTTTTTCGGTTCAAGGCTTGTTTTTATATGAAATTGAAACTTTCGTGCGGAATCTTTCTTTGTTAAATAAATGTCTTCTTTGACATTGGAATTTCCTATGCTGTACTTAAAATCAACATTCTCAAAAATATTTTCGTAGGTAATGATTCCTTTCGAGCTCTTAGCAGAAGTTGATTTTGGATTTACTAATTGAACATTGATGGTTTCTCCAGCCATCTTCAATTTATATAAATTCTTCTTCTCGGTATCTTTAGCAAACTTGACACTAAAGCGATTGTCTTTATTTTTATATTTGAAATCGCCTTTGTCCTCTTCATCATTCTGTTCTGGTGTATTCGAGATGTTTTCTAATTTGCCATCTTCCTCAAAGTGGATATCTTCTGTATAAATCTCTTTCGTATACGTCCCATCCGAATTGATGAACGTTTTCGTATTCGGCTCCCGTAACTCTTCTAGTTCTCTAACCTTTTCCACTGTTTTTGGAATATTAATCTCTTTTTTCGCCGCAACTTTATTACTAGTAAATGGTCCAAGTCCTTCAAAATGAATTGAACTTGTGATTAATAAAACGGCAAGAATACAAACGAATATTTTCCTAATCATATAGTTTCCCCTTTAATTAATATCAGTGATCAAGAATTTATCCTACAGACTTTACCCTATATCGTATTTTCCATTTGTCCACATCCTTTGGCATATTAACAATGGCTAGCTGCTTACTGACCTTTTACATTTTTTTCAATTACAAATATATTTTAATAGGAAAAAGCTACATAATTACACATATTTCTACATACAAATAACTACAAAATTTGACATTTATAGATATTGATTAACAAAAAAGTGCAGAAGCTTTGTTGGATATATACAAAGCTTCTGCACTCATTTATTTTTATGACTCTTTCGTTAGGCAGGTTGTTTATTTTTTTTGATAGTAGGTTGTAGTTTGACTAATCCATTGATTACGGGAACTAGAGCGCCAAGTATGGCGACGGGTATAATCTCCCACATTTCCAGTGGCGGTGTGATAAGTAAGTCAAACTTATGGATGGCGAACACTGCAAGGAAGTACGTTATACTGCCTGTGAGGCCTGCTATCCAGTTGGTTTTCCTAAACAAGAAGTAACAAAGCGGGATCAAGATTAGTGTGATTGGTACATAGGATGTTGGATATCCCACAGCCGCAAAAGTCGCTTTTCCAACGAATCTAAGCAATATATAGAGAAACGCCCCCATTATCGGAATCGTAAAGTCCCGGCAAACTCGAATGATCAAAACAGTAAGCAATCCTACCATTAGCACAGAATAGATGGGATACACCCATTCCGGAATACCACCGAAAATTTGCGAAGCCGGATCCGAGATTAGCTCAAGGATTTCTTGAGAAGCAATCGATTTTCCATGAATGTACTGATCATAAGAAATGGCCCCATTTTCCTGTTGCATATTCGGGAACATCAAGCATTCGAGGAGAAACATCGCAAACCATGTATGCATGGATTTCCAAGTTGGTAATACATCCCTTGTATATAAGTAATAGCCACGCCAGACTCCAAATATCATGATACCCGTTCCAATGTAATAAATAAAATGGGTTGGACTCCATGTCGTTAAATCTATTCCATAAGCAATATGATAAGTAAAATCTAATGGAATCCCGATTAAAAATATTACGTAACCAATCGTGATCAGATTTCTTGAAAACCGATCCATGTACTGCGAGCTCCGCCATTCCTGAAGTAATAAGTAACCGCCCAGGACAAAACCAAGTGTATTAACAATATGTGGAATCGAATATTCCTCAAACAAATACTTAAAGTGATACGAAGCATCCCATGCAGATCCTATAAATTTTAATAAAAAGGCGATCACCCATAAACGGTAATATTTCAAATTATCATCTCCTCCCCTTTGGGCCTAGCCCAACAGATCAAATGGATCTCCAAAAATAGCTATTAAGATATAATTTATAGCTAGGGCGAGTCCAAATACGATTCCAGCACTCCGAACTTTCTTTTGGGTAAATAATTTATACATAAAAATGATTCCGGAAGTAACCACAAAGATGTTAAGGGTTACAAAAGTCCAAAGCAGACTCTCACTGTGTTCCACTGCTGTTACATGCATCAAATATAACGGTATCAACTGCTTAATTCCTCCAAAGTTCACTTTTTTAAAAACGACAGAACGATACGTCTTTAGTAAAGACGTATTTTTTCCTAAAAGTGTTTCCACATTACAGAGTCTTTTCTATATTATCATTATTTTTCACATTGTTGACTAGTATATTTACATAAAATTCTTGCATTGGATCAAATAGGTAATGTACAGTATATGGATGAACCATGATGTGAAAGGAGCGAACCCATGAAACATTTCATTATGGCCATCCTTTTATTATCCATTGTTTTATTATCTGCATGTAACTCAATAAAAGTCCCCAAGTCGACGATGGATCATAAAATGAGCGCCACACCAACAAATGTCATACCAACAAAATCCGAATGGAAAATTGCGGAGCATCCACAAGCAAACAAGAACAATCCAATCTCCATTTTTATAAAAGATAAAGCCAATCAACCCATCAAATCCTTCGAAACCGTCCATGAGAAAAAGATGCATTTATTTATTGTAAGTAAGGATTTATCTTATTTTTCACATATCCACCCAAAATATAAAGGAAATGGGGAATTTACTATTTCAACCACTTTCCCGGCTGGTGGCGACTATAAGATGATTGCGGATGTTACCCCAAAGGGTGGTGGGGATAGCAGTATTGAAACACATTGGCAGCACGTGGAGGGGGAGCCTGCGAAGGATGAACCCTTGATTCCTGACCAAGAGCTCACTAAAGTAGTGGATGGAAAAAAAGTAACCCTGTCATTTAGTCAACTTACGGCAGGGGAAGCATTGCATATGACCTATACAATTTCTGATGCAAAAACCAATCAGCCGATTAAAAATCTGCAGCCCTATTTAGGAGCCATGGGTCACACGGTTGCCATGAGTGCGGATGCTGAGAACTACTTACACATCCATCCGATGACGACTGAAGGAAATAGACCTAAGGTAATCTTCATGACTATTTTTCCAAAAGCAGGTGTTTATAAAGTTTGGGGACAATTTAAATACAATGGTAAAGTTTTCACCGTACCATTTGTAATAGATGTGCCAAAAAAATAGACCAAAAAACCCCTTCTCCAATCGGGAAGGGGTTTTAAATAGTTGGATTCATACATTTATTGGAAATTGGTGCCTGACACCCTTCATGAACACCTATCCGCGTGGGATGGACAGTTAGAAGTGGAACTCCCTTCAGCTTACTAGCATAATGGCTACACTTCTCCAGAAGGTTTGACCATTGGTGTGTAGGCTGGTAGTGGTGAACCAAAATCAGGGGTACCGTCTGGTTTCCATGTGATTTTTTGAACCCTTAGATTCCGGAGTCTTCCCAGCCGATGGTCTCCCTCTGCCTCCGAAAACGAAAATGCGTGGTAAACAAGCCAGTCCTCCGTTCCATCTGGGGATTGGGTAAAGCTATTATGGCCAGGGGAAAATACTCGGTTTTTTATACTTTTTGAGAAAACGGGTCCTGGATGCTTTATCCAAGAATCAGGATCAAGAAGGTTAGCCGTTTCACTTGCTGTAAGCATCCCTAAGCAATAGTCATCAGACCATGTTGCACTTGCAGAAAAAGCGAGAAAAAGTTTACCGTTCCGTTTTAGACATATGGGTCCTTCATTTATTGCCATTCCACCTTGTTTCTCCCATTCATCCGTCGGAGCCGAAAGTAATAGGTTTTCACCTATTAGTGTCCACGGGTTTTCCATTTTTGCGATGTATAATGCTGATCCATACTCAGGAAAATATCCATATCCTGAGTAAAGAAAATATAATTCATTCCTATGCTGCAGGACGGTTCCATCTAAACCAGGATGATCGGTATTCACCGCACCCCTGAAATGCCACTTGCTCTGCAATGGATTCGGTGAAGAATTTTCAAGGACAAAGATACGCCGAGTTTCATCCCCGCCACCATCATTTGCAGTAAAATAAATGAACCATTTTCCGTTAATATAGTGGATTTCAGGTGCCCAAATATTATGGCTATATGGACCTTCCGCTGGAGGAGACCATATTATCTTCTTCTCTGCTGTCGAAAACCCTGTTATGGTCGGGCTCCTCCAAATTGCGATATGATCGGACAAAGTAATAGTCAAATAATAGTAACCATCTTCATGTTTATACATGTAAGGATCTGGGCCGCTTTCAAGCAGGGGATTCATAAACATTTCATTTCTTTGACCTGAAATGGTGTTGTGGATTTGAGACTCCAATATTTGACCCTCCAAATCAAACCTATAACCAAAAGAAATAAGGGAAGTTTTATTTTCCTTTGGTTATAGACTATAGATTCTGTAATTGACTGCTTACTAACTTTGAAATTGATTTATTTTTAGCTAATGCTAAAATTCCAGCCGATAGAAACATCAAAGATCCTAAAAGGTCCATCACTAGATAGGAAGCTAACCCTACTAAAAGAAACCAGATCGGTTTCTTCACTTCTGCTTGATCGTCCTTCAATGTTTTCGCTAAGACAAAGTTTACCATTCCGAGAATAACAAATAGCATCCCAAAGGTAACCGAAAACATATACAAACTGCCAAATATAGATTGTGCAGCCTCCCATTTTGCTAGAGTGTTATACGAAGAATTTAATCCTTCATTTTTTATATACGATGCATAAACAAAAATAGTAAGGAGACCCGAGACTATTTGCCATATAGAACCGACCATCGCTAATCGTCTTTCTAGTTTTCTATTCACCAGTAAACCCCCCAGGCAGAAATTGTTTTATTATCCCTTAACCCCAGATGACAGGGAGAGTGATTCCATAAAGTATTTTTGTGTGAATAAATAAAGGATAAATGTTGGAACAATGGCTACCAACGCTCCCGTTAAAGCATGGGCTACATCTAGTGCATACATCCCCTGAAGTAACTGTAATCCTGGTGTAATGGGCATTTTCTCCACGTCATTAAACACAATGGATGGCCATAGGAAGTCATTCCAAGAGGCTGTAAATGTAAACAATGCAACAACCGTCAATACAGGTCTTATTAGTGGTAAGATCAACTTGATAAATATTTGAAAATCGGAAGCACCATCCACTCTCGCCGATTCATCAAATTCCTTAGGAATGCCTTGCATAAATTGCCTAATAAGAAAAATATTAAATACGCCAGCTGCCCCCGGAACAATCGCCGCTAAATAATTATTGACCCACCCTAATGTATCAATAATTTTATAGAGTGGAATAAGATTTACGACTGCCGGGAACATCATCGTTGCCATTAAAAAGACAAAGATCGCATCTCTACCCTTAAATTTCATTCTTGAATATCCATAGCCAGCTAATGAAACAATGACTAATACTAATATCGTTTGTGATACCGATATAATAAGCGAGTTCATAAACCATTTGGCGACAGGAGCACTTGTGTTACCAAAAAGGACATCCTGGTAATTACCAATAACCCAATTAATGGGTAAAATCGTAAAAGCATTTGTTTGAATATCGGCCTCACTTTTGAAGGAAGTGATCATTGTATATAGAACAGGGACAATCCAGATAAACACCATTAATAGTAAAAAAACTAGAGCAACAATTTTTGAAATTCTTTTTTTCGTCAAGGAAAGCACCCCCTAATCACGTTGTCTTAAAAAGAAGAATTGGATGGCCGAAACTGCCATAATACATAAACCCAGGATTACAGCCATAGCTGCCCCAATACCAGCAATAGATATTCCAGATCCAAATGCGTTCTCTTGAATGTACATTAACAAAACGGTAGTTGAGCTTGTTGGTCCACCTTTCGTTAACATGAGTGGCTGTCCATATACATTAAATTGGGCGATAGTTGTAATGACAACCGTATATAAAATTTGAGCTCTTATACTCGGTAACGTGATTCTAAAGAATCTCTGTACACTATTTGCCCCATCCATAGCGGCAGCTTCATATAAATCTTTTGAAATACCGTTAAGAGCCGCCTGATAAATAATCATATTTGCACCGATTGTCCACCAAACAGTAACCGTTACTAAGGTAATCCAAGCGTATGGCTGGGTAGCAATCCAGTTCGTTTCTACATTAAGATAGTGATTAAATGGCCCAAAAGAAACACTATAAAGCATGGAAAAAATAATCATGACCGCCGAAACGGAGAACAAAGTGGGCATGTAGAATAAGGCTTGAAAAAACTTCATCCCCTTCGGTTTCGTGTTAAGACCTGCAGCTAACAATAAAGGAACGATAATACAGGCAGGCACCGTAAACAACACAAACTTAAATGTGTTTCCCAATCCGGTACGTAGTTGATCGTAAAAGGTAGAGTCCTGATTAACCAATATTTCTTTATAATTAACAAATCCTACAAATTCGGGATCTCCTATTAGATCCCAGTTGGTAAATGAAATATAAATACCATATAACGTGGGAAAAAGGAAAAAAATAGCGAATAATATTAGATGTGGTCCGATGTAAAGATACGGAGAAAGATTAAAACGGTTTTTACCCGAATGTTTTTCTATACCTGCAGACATAGTTAATTCCTTGTTCACTCCAGTATTTATCATAAATGTAATCTCCTATTCTTACGTTATCGAATAGAGAGAGAAATCCTTATACTCAATAAGGATTTCTCTATAATTCTACTAACACCCAATAGTTATAAAGTGAAACTACTTTCAAGCCATTTTACTTTTTATTCGTTCCAATTTTATCATCAACTGCTTTTTGAGCCGCCTTTAGTCCCTTATCAATATCCAACTTTCCATATATGGAATCACCGACCAATTTATCCACTTCTTCGGCTACAAAACCATTGTACTTATAATCAAAGATTTTAAGTGTATTTTGCATTTCAGGATTTTTTATTAAAAATGATTGTGGTAATTCTTGATATTCGGGATTATCTAATGTCGCTAATGCGGCAGGGTTTTGGCCAGCTTTCGCCCATGGAAGTGAATTTTCTCTGACATAATCAAGGAACTCCATTATTCCTTTCGTCTTTTCTTCTGTTCGATTTTTGTCCTTAAACATCACGAATTGATGAGAGGACGTCCAGTTTACAATTTTATCAGGTGCAATCTGGGGAAAGCTTGTTAAACCCCATTTTAGGTTCTTCGCTTCATTTACACTATTTTGCATCCAAATTCCTTCTGGGTAAAAGATTGCCTTACCAGACTTGAATAACTGACCTGGGTCTTCTCCATCCTTGTTAGCAATTTTTCCATCAACTAACCCTTTTAATAGTTCTAATGCTTTCTTTGCTTCTGGCGTATTAAGAGTTGCTGCTTCACCGTCACTAGTTATATCTCCACCAAGTTGATTGTAAATCGATAAGAAGATTGGCCTCGTCCATGTTATACCAATACCAGTGATTTTATCCTTTTTAGACAATTCTCCAGCTGCCTTTATTTCATCAAAGGTAATCACGTTATCATCGAGTGCATGTGGTGCATATTTTTCTAGTAAATCCTTATTGTAATACATGACAAAACTGTGTACATCCAAGGGGACACTATATCTACTTCCATTAATATCACCAATGTTCCAGCCTGCCGGTACATAGTTTTCAGCTTTAATTTCAGGATGGTCTGCCAATTTATCGTCATAAGTGGTTAATAGGTCGTTCTCAACAAACTGTTTAATTCTCTCAGCATGGACAATTGTAAGATCAGGGATACCCTTTCCAGAGTTAACAACTGTTGGGATCTTTTTATACATATCATCTGCTTCAATGGATACATTCTTTATCTTGAATTTTGGATTTGTCTTGTTATATTCATTAACAATTTGTTTCATATTCTCGCCATCAGGCCCTGTAAACGGATTCCAATATACAATTTCATTTTTAGCTGAAGAAGAGCCCCCGGATCCTGAACTAGAAGAACTGCATCCCGACAAAGCCATCATAACCACAAAAAGTATTGAGAACATGAATACTGATATTTTTCTCATTGGTTTTCCCCCTGATTTTTTATTATTAAACTGATACCCTAACAGCTTGAAGTTGTACCCCCTCCCAATTAAATACAGGTTAATGAATAGCAAGTACACTTTTAACTAAATAGTTTACTATATAAATCCCCTTGGCTGAACTTTTACAATTTTCAGACACACAGGATTATACCTAATTACCAATCTAGCCATTATTTATTGTTAATTGCCCTTATTTTGTTTACGTCTACCTTAGCTTCTCGATTTTCCTTTAATAAGCCGTTAACCTCTTGCTGCACATCGGTAATTTGTGTATAGCAAAATCCACTAATATATGGAGTATCTTTTATTGCTTGTGTAATGGATTCATAACGGTGTAAGAACTCTTCTTCACTCTTTACCTGATTACCATAGCCCCAGCCTTTTTCAGAATTGAAGGCAATACCGCCATATTCACTGATGATAATCGGCTGGCCTTTATATTTATAGCCCTGTGCCATCGCATGTTTAAAGTTATTAAATGCTATCTCATTTTGAACTACCTTTTCTTTATCGCTATATCGCTTTAAGAAATCATCACCATATTCTACATAATCGTGAAGGGAGATAATGTCTGAAATGGTATGCTCCCATCCATCGTTTACAATAACGGGTCTCATACTATCAATAGCCTTTGTAAGATGGTAGATCCCCTCGGTAAACTTTTGCTGCTTTTGGTTTGTATAAATGTTTTTCACACCCCAAGATTCATTAAACGGGGTCCATGTAATGATGCAGGGGTGATTATACTGTTGTTTAACAACCTCTATCCATTCTTCTGTAAAGTTCTGGACAGCCTCATCTGAAAACTCATAGGTTGCAGCCATTTCAGACCAAACAAGCAGACCTTTCTTATCAGCCCAATAAAGGAAACGCTGATCTTCCACTTTCATATGCTTCCTTACCCCGTTGAAGCCCATCTCCATTGTTCGATCAATATCCTCAATGATTGCTTCATCTGAAGGCGGTGTTAAATGCGACTCTTCCCAATAACCCTGATCTAAAATAAGTTTTTGATAGAGTGGAGTATTATTCAATAATACGTTCCCATTCTCAATTGAAATCTTTCTCATTCCAAAATAGGACTTTACGTTATCCACTACTTCACCATTCTTAAATAATGTAAATTCGACATCATATAAATTAGGAGTTTGTGGACTCCAATGGACAACTCGCCAATGATGAAATTCACTTGCAATATTCGTCTTGATTGCTTGATATGGACGATTTACCGTTTGCTCAAATGCTTTAATTGACTCTCCATTAAATGAAATAGTTGTTTTCAAGACTAATGATGGATCAATATTTCCTGAAACTTCATAGGCAAACTCCACTGATTCTGTATCTATATCAGGAGTGATCTTGACCGCTTGAACATGGTTGTCATTTAAAAACTCAAGCCAGACTGTTTGCCAAATTCCTGTTGTTTGAACATACCAGCATTCATAACTATCCTCTAACCATCTTTGTTTTCCTCTTGGTTGGAAGCAACTTTGACTGTCTTCTATTTTCACAACCAAATTTAATTCATTTTTCTCATTTACATAATTCGTTATATCAAAAGAGAAAGCGATTTGCCCACCTTTTCTTTCCCCAACAAAAATGCCGTTCACCCACAGCTTTGTTATATAATCAGCTGCTTGGAAATGAAGGATTACATTCCTTTTTTCATACTCACTAGAAATCATTACGCTTTTTTGATACCAGACATTAGAACAAAATGCTTCTTCACCAATTCCACTGGCTTTTGTTTCATATGTAAAAGGAACAATAATCTTTTTATCAAAATTTGGTTCCTTGAACCACTTTTCCTTTTCACCTTGGTTCTCTCTATCAAACTTAAAATTCCATTCACCATTTAAATTCATCCAGTCTGCCCTTTCGAATTGAGGACGCGGATATTCACTTCTCGGAATGTTCTGTTCTGTCATTTTATATAACTCCCTTTTATAGCATTTATTAAAAAATTCAGTTATTGAAAGTGTTTACATTCATATCTTATAGTAAGTTTTATAGTGTTAATATACTAAACTTAATATAAAATATACTTTTCAACAAAAAGTAATTTATTTATATCTGCTCACCATACTTTTTTAAAAACAAAACCCAAACGAGGATCATGCCTACGTTTGGGTCCTAAGTAATTTTATTGTATTTAGAGCTATGTTGGAATCATTTTCGACAATTCATTCTCACTAATTTTAAGTTCAACAGGGACATATATTCTTTTCGGTTCGTAAATACCTTCTATTTGTTCTAACAGCAAATCAACTGTTTTTTTACTACATTCTTCGATATCCTGCTTAATAAACGTAACTCCAGATATACCAGGTGAATCAAAGGTTAGTAATTCGATTTCCTGACATCCATCGCTCTTTAAAGAACTTATCGCTAAATGCGTATATGCCGCTAATTCTGCATTCATAGTAAAAATAGCTGTCATTTCAGGTTTACTGATTAGAAATTCTTTAATGAGTTTGGGGGTTTTATGCTGAGAAATATCATTGAAACCAAGTGTTAGCCAAAGATTCTTATTAATGGTCGTTCCCCGTTTTAAAAAGGCATTTTCAAACCCCTTAGCCCTCTCGTCAGTCACTGTATTAGTGATGATTGGGGAAATAAGCCCTATATGCTTATGCCCTTTATTTAATAGGTACGAAATAGCTTCTTGAGTCCCTGCTTTATTTTCAGATGTCACGCTATACGTTAAAATATTCTCCATATACCTATCAATTAATACAAATGGAAATTTATCAAGTGAAAGTCTTAGTACCGCATCATTGTAAGTTTCTTTTTCTGTAGGGAAAATAATCATTCCCTTAACGTCCATTTTTCTAAACATCTCAATTGCATCTGCTTCTTCAAACTGAGACTCTCTTGTGATCTTTATAATAAGATGATGACCATTCTTTGAGACGTATTTCTCAATATAATTGACAAATTCTTGCTCAATTTTTGTTTTCATACTTGGAAGAATAAGACCTATTAACCCTTCCTGCTCATACGTTGGTCTGATTGAAGCCGTAAGGTCACTTTCACAAACAAAGGTTCCTCTCCCTTTAATTCTTTCAACTATCCCTTCTTCAGCGAGGCCGACTAGTGCATTTTTAGTAGTAATCTGACTAACATGAAATTTTTCGGTTAATTCCTTTTCCGAGGGAACACGGTCACCGACTCGTAGCTTACCCGATTGAATTTGCTCTTTTATTTTATTTTTGATTTGTTGATACAGAGGTTCATTTTTAATCTCAACTCACCCTTAACTCATATTAATACAACTCATACTAATTATATTAATACTTAATATACATTATTACAACCTCGTTAGAATAAAAAAAAGCCTTCTATCCCACTTTTAAGGGATGAAGGCTTTTTTGCTGTTATTCGTATTATTTCTTCAACTTAATACATTTCAGAAGTGGTCTTCGCTTGCATATGAAGCAATAAGTAATCTGGACCGCCTGCTTTTGAGTCGGTACCAGACATATTGAACCCTCCGAATGGCTGGTAACCAACGATGGCTCCTGTACAAGAACGATTGAAGTATAGGTTTCCAACATGGAAATCTTCACGTGCTTGCTCTTGGTGCGCACGGTTATTTGTGATCACTGCACCTGTTAAACCATACTCTGTGTTGTTAGCGATTTCGATTGCTTCCGTGAAATCCTTCGCTTTTGTGAATCCAACAACAGGGCCAAAGATCTCTTCCTGCATAATACGAGCTGTAGGAGAAAGTTCAGCAATAATAGTTGGTTGGATGAAATAGCCTTTGGAATTATCACCTTCGCCGCCAGCCATCAATTTACCTTCTTGCTTGCCAATCTCAACGTATTCCATAATCTTTTTGAACGCATTATTGTCATTAACCGGTCCCATGAATGTACCTTGGTCGGTTGGGTCACCCACTGTTAAATGTTGAGTTAATTCCACCGCACGGTTTAATACTTGATCATAGACATCTTCAACAATAACGGCACGAGAGCAAGCAGAACATTTTTGACCAGAGAAGCCAAATGCACCGGCAACGATAGATTGTGCCGCAAGTTCAAGATCTGCTTCACTGTCCACGACAATTGTATCTTTCCCGCCCATTTCAGCAATTAGGCGCTTCATCCAAACTTGGCCTTTGTTCACCTTAGAAGAACGGTCGAAAATACGAAGACCTACATCACGTGAGCCTGTAAAGCTGATGAAACGAGTATCCTTATGGTCAACTAAATAATCCCCTACTTCAGATCCGCTGCCTGGTACAAAGTTCAACACGCCTTTAGGAAGACCTGCTTCTTCCATAACCTCAACAAACTTTGCAGCAATAATCGGAGTGGTAGAAGCTGGTTTTAATAACACCGTATTTCCAGACACGATTGCTGCTACCGTTGTTCCTGCCATGATAGCAAACGGGAAGTTCCATGGTGAAATAATAATGCCCACGCCTAGTGGAATATAGTCATAACGATTAAATTCATTTGGACGGCTATTTACGGGTACACCATCTTTTAACGCCAGCATTTGGCGGCCATAATATTCAAGAAAGTCTATGCCTTCAGCAGTATCTGCATCTGCTTCTCTCCATGGCTTACCTGCTTCTTTTGTCATTAGCGCTGAAAACTCGTGTTTACGGCGGCGAACGATGGCAGCCGCTTTAAAAAGAACATCCGCCCTAACCTCTGGTTTTGTTTTCTTCCATGTTTTAAAAGCTTCTACCGCAGCCTGCATCGCTTTTTCAGCAAGCTCTTGGTTCGCTTTGGAAACACGGCCA
Source organism: Neobacillus sp. OS1-2 (assembly GCF_030915505.1). Lineage (GTDB taxonomy): Bacteria > Bacillota > Bacilli > Bacillales > Cytobacillaceae > Neobacillus. Next base: position 2,354,014 of record NZ_CP133265.1, on the reverse strand, counting down.
ATTACTTCTTCTTTATTTGATGGATTATAAGAGACGATCTTATCTTCCGTTGTAATTCGTTCCCCGCCGATCACAAGGTCGTAATCCTGACCTAAGTAGCCTTCCACTGTTTCTAAAGCTTTAAGGTAGGCCTGACGGTTTTCTTCAATTGTAAAATCGGTAAATGGTTCATGTTTGTAAGGTTGTATCATTTCTAAACCCCTCCTACATATGTATTAAAACGTTTACACCCAAAACTCATTCTACATGATTCACTGCATAGTATCAAATGGAAAAGACCCAGCACGTTCACTGGATCTTATTGGTAAATATGAACGAACGGTTCTTCTTCATTTGCCTTTCGCACAATCAATGCTTCCGGTCCGTCGACTGAGGTAACACTTACAGAAACAGAAAGATATTTTGGAAAATGCTGCAATACTAACCCTGTCACATATTGCGTAAACCCGATCCCTTCCATTTTCCCATAGAATTGAATCGGAATAGTAATATTTAAGTCCTGCAGCTGATCGCCAACGTAAAAGGCTCTACCGATGACCCCATTAAAGTTTGGAAAATATTCTTCCACGTCCTGTTTAAAGTTTAAGAAAGCAATTGTATCATCACGGTGATCATTTTGCGCTTCGGTTGACGGGAATAAATAGTATTTCTCATCTACCTTTTCCCAGCCATTTAAACTGGTGCTCCCTTGATCAACAGTGGTATAGGCAAAGAAATGGCCAGGTGTCACGGAGGATTTACTTTCTTGTTCAAATAAAGCAACCGTAATCGGAACATCCTTCAACGTTTTCGTTGCACGTGCCCGTTTGACCACTTCTTCGGCTATTTTCTTCCCTTCCCTTTCCATGTCAGCAAACTCAATCTTCTTCTCAAACGTATCACCATCAGGCGTTAATTTATAATAATAGATAGAGTTCATGGCAAGTCCTAAGGTAACACCTGCAAGTTTAACATTATCCCCTTTATCATCTTTAGTCAGATAGTCATGTTCTAAAATATGCGCTAGATAAATGGGGCTTGAGGGATCAGCACCCGTCGCACTGTTATCAACCGGGTTTAGTCCGATATTATCTTCAGACTTGATATTTTTTGCCTTAAGCTGTTCATCTGTATATTTGCGGTTTAGCCACAGCCTAACGGTCTTTGCTTTAATTTCTTGACCTTCCCGAAAAAAATACTTGTCGGTATCGAAGCTATTCTGAGCGATTCGCATTAAACCCATTTCAAATTCATTTAAATCATACCGTGTATTGATATTATTGACGACCAATCCACGCGCTTCCCCTGGTTGAAATGGCAGAACCGTTCGGTAATAGTTGTCCGATATATTATATTTAGGAATAATCGCCTTTCCTTTCGCTTTCTCCTTTGTTTGAACAGCTTCATTTTGCTTTTGAAAGTTTGGTGCACAGGCACTCAGCAAAAAGACAAGGGAGAGAGCGAGCAATGAGAATTTTCTCACGTCGATCCACCTCTTATTTATTTAGTTCTACTAAAAGCTTCTCCTCGTCCCACACTTCAATACCCAGTTCTTGCGCTTTCGTTAACTTCGAACCCGCATCTTCTCCCGCGATAACGAGATGTGTTTTTTTACTAACACTGCCAGCAACATTTCCGCCTAGTGCTTCAATCTTTTCCTTCGCTTCAGTCCGCGATAGTTGCTCAAGCTTTCCTGTAAGGACTACCGTTTTCCCGGCAAAGATAGAGTTGGATTCAGCGACGGAGACAGGTTTCGCTCCCTTATACTCCATATTAACTCCAGCAGTAACCAATTCTTTTAAAAGCTCCATCGCTTCCTCTTGTTCAAAAAAAGCAACGATGGAATCAGCCATCTTATCACCGATTTCATTGATCGCAATTAGATCCTCTTTTGTGGCTGCGGCTAGCTTTTCCATTGTCAAAAATGCTTGCGCAAGCGTTTTTGCCGCCTTCGCGCCAACATGACGAATACCAAGACCAAATAGCAGTTTTTCAAGAGAATTTCCTTTTGATGTTTCAATTGCATTTAATAGATTGGTGACGGACTTTTCCCCCATTCTTTCAAGGGCTAACAACTGTTCACGTGTAAGCTTATAAATATCAGCGACATCATGGATTAACTTTTCAGCAAAGAGCTGGCTAATGACCTTTTCCCCAAGGCCATCAATGTTCATGGCATCACGCGAAACAAAATGAATCAGGCCTTCACGAATTTGCGCCGGACATTTCGGATTAATGCAGCGTAGTGCTACTTCACCTTCAAGGCGGACAAGCTCACTTTCACATTCAGGACAGTGAGTTGGCATGTAGAAATCCACTTCGTCACCTGTTCGTTGATCAAGAAGAACATTCACGACCTCCGGAATGATATCGCCTGCCTTTTTAACTACGACCTTATCACCAATTTTAATATCCTTTTCCCGGATTAAATCTTCATTATGCAAGGATGCACGCTGTACGGTTGTCCCGGCAACTTTAACCGGTTCGAGCAGCGCTGTTGGCGTAATCACGCCAGTTCTGCCAACACTCAATTCAATATCTAAAAGAGTTGTGATTACTTCTTCCGCAGGAAACTTATACGCAATTGCCCAGCGCGGGCTTTTGGCCGTTGTACCGAGCTCTGCTTGCTGCTGTAGAGAATCGACTTTGATGACAATTCCATCAATCTCATAAGGAAGATGCGGACGCTTTTCAACCCAGCCATTCACATACGAAATCACATCGTCAATCGTTGCACAAGTTTTCCGTTCTTTATTTGTTTTAAAGCCGAGATGATCTAAGTAATCAAGACCTTCACTATGGGAGATAACGCCGCTTGCTCCTGTATTGCCTATCCCATATAAAAAGACATCCAGCTTTCTTGAGGCGGCAATTTTCGGATCAAGCTGCCTAAGCGACCCAGCGGCCGCATTTCTAGGATTGGCAAACAACTCCTCACCGCGCTCTTCTCTCGCTTTATTCAACGTTTCGAATGAACGTTTTGGCATATAGGCCTCACCACGAACCTCTAAAGACACATTTTCTCGTAAGCGAAGCGGAATGGATTTAATTGTTTTTACATTTGCGGTAATATCTTCACCGATCGTTCCGTCACCGCGAGTTGCCCCTTGAACAAATAAACCATCTTCATACCGTAAAGAAACAGCAAGGCCGTCGATTTTTAACTCACAAACATACAAAACGTCATCCCCTGCTGCCTGACGCACTCTGCGGTCAAAGTCTCGTAAATCTTGTTCATTAAAGGCATTGCCCAAACTCAACATCGGGGTACGATGTTCCACTTTTTCAAATAGATCAAGTACCGCACCACCAACGCGGATGGAAGGAGAATCAGGTGTTTTTAACTCTGGGAACTTTTCCTCAAGTACCAAGAGTTCCTGCATAAGTCTGTCGTATTCCGCATCCGGTACTGTCGGAGTGTCTAGCACATAATATTCATAGCCATATTGATGTAATAGGCTTCTGATTTCATTGATTTTCTGTTCAGCCAATTGAAGGTCCATATATTCAGCCCTTTCATTAGGTAATTCTAACTTAGGAAAGCACTATATTACCTGTATAAACAGGCAATATAGACTCTACCCCTAATTTTATGCCTTATTAATTGGTGCGAACTTCGCCAGTAGGCGCTTGATGCCAACAGGGCTCGGAAAAGCAATATCCAGCTCGATTCCTTCCCCTTGACCTTTCACACTTACAACTGTTCCAATACCCCATTTTCCATGTTCCGCTTTGTCGCCGACCTTCCAGCCGACTTCTTCGCCACCGGAGGAAGCTGAAACAGGCCTCATGACCGGCTTTCTTGGGGTTGCTGGCGTGCTGAAAGAACTTTTAGGGGAAGCAAATGAGCTACTCGATGAACCAAATGATCTTCTGCCTCCGGAACCAAATGGCGTATTCATCCGTTTTTCCGGTTCCACACCCTCAATTAGGTCTTCCGGTATTTCAGCAATAAACCTGGAAGCCGGGTTCATATTGGTCCTACCGAACAATGTTCTCATTTGAGCATTCGTGATAAATAAGCTTTGCTCTGCTCTTGTGATTCCCACATAGGCAAGTCGGCGTTCTTCTTCCATCTCTGCCTCTTCCATAAGCGAACGGCTGTGAGGGAAGACCCCTTCTTCCAAGCCGATTAAGAAAACAACCGGAAATTCCAAGCCTTTTGCTGAGTGCAAGGTCATTAAGGTAATAGAATCGACCTTTTCCCCCTCATCATCGAGAGAATCTATATCTGCAACAAGTGCCAAATCTGTTAAAAAGGCTACGAGGCTTTTATCTTCATTGGCTTCTTCAAAGTTTTTCGTTACCGATAAAAATTCCTCAAGGTTTTCTAAGCGGCTTTGAGCTTCAAGTGATTTTTCCGCCTTGAGCATCTCCCGATAGCCCGACTTTTCGAGAACTTCCTCTACTAATTCTGTGACGGAAAGGAATTCTTGCATATTGGTATAATTACGAATTAAATCATGGAATTCACGTGCTGCCTTCGTTATTTTCGGACTTAGTCCGATTAATTCAACTGAGTCCAAGGCTTGATAGAGCGAAATATCGTGCATCGCTGCGAAATTGGCAATTTTATCAACCGAGGTTGAGCCAATTCCCCGTTTTGGAACATTAATCACTCGCTGCAAGCTGATATCATCATCCGGATTGGAAATCAACCGTAAATACCCAAGCATATCCTTGATTTCTTTTCTGTCGTAGAACTTAATGCCGCCGACGATGGCATATTCAATATTTGATTTAAGTAATACTTCCTCCATGACACGGGACTGGGCATTTGTACGATAAAGAATCGCGATATCTGAAAGCTTTTTACCTTCTCGCGTTAATTCTTTAATTTTTCCAGCAACAAATTGGGCCTCACCTTGCTCACTGTCAGCACGATAGTAAACTAGTTTATTTCCTTCAGGGTTTTCCGTCCACAGATTTTTCGCCTTACGGTTCATGTTGTTTTCGATTACTTTATTGGCCGCAAGAAGAATCTTTTTAGTGGAGCGATAATTCTGCTCTAGAAGAATCACCGTTGCCCGCGGATAGTCTTTTTCAAACGAAAGAATATTGGCGATATCCGCTCCGCGCCACTTGTAAATGGACTGATCGGAATCCCCGACAACGCAAAGGTTTTGAAAACGCATAGCTAACATCTTCACCAGCATATATTGTGCTCTGTTCGGTTGCGATAGGTAAGAGTTTGAAGTCATCTCCGTCTTTTCCCCCGCTTAGTACCGTACGTGAGACTTTCACCTCATACGGCACCCCATCAACTATTAGCTCGTTACATTATTTATTACACAGTTCCCAACACGTTTACGAAGGTCGTTAACTTTACTCAGTTTTTCCTCATTAAGATTTATTATTGATAAATATTTCTTAATGGTTCTGTCATTGACTGCGTGAATTAATTTATGAACATCCTTTGTGATGAACACTAAATTTTGATAAGAGTCTGTTCCACCTTTGGATTTAGGTTTCTTATGGTGTAGTTCCATATTGCCTATCTCCAATTCGCTACCCGTGATTCCACATTTCCCTAGTTGTGCGACGTACTTAGATAAACGATTATCATTGTACTCCATACTTTCGGATTTAATAGGATTTTCCATCAGATAGTGAACCATAGAAGGTGATACGGCTTCTTGGTTGCTATGAATCAAGACTCTTCCTTCTGCAGTATAACTGTTTTTCTCTTGAGTGAAGTTGATTGGTTTCTTGTGTTTTACTCCATCTATTGGAAATAGAGCTAATCCACAAGCAAAGATTTTTTTCTTACCTAGATAATCTTTGTAAGCAATTTGGTGATATTTTGTTACCACACCATTTTTGCTTTTAACCTTCTTTAATTTGTTGTACAGGATTCGTTTGACCGAGTAAGCAATTTCACTGAAATCTTTGACCGCTTCGGTAGCCTGTCGATAGTAGTTGTGTGAGCCAAGAATGGTAGAGTTAAACTTTGTCACTTCGGCTTTCTTTTGCAGCCTGTTTATACTCTCTAACTTGGTCTTAATATTTTCAACTGTTTTTCGTCTGGCTTTATCCGACATTTGCGATTTTACAACACGCTTTTTACCTTTTGGAATCACCTTGAATTTGAAACCAAGGAACTCAGAATAGTTTTTCCGTAAGTTCACTACTTTCGATTTTTCTTGACTAATCTCTAAGCCTAATCTTTCTTTTAACCACTTCTTTACTGCCTCAAATACAGTAAAGGCTGTTTGATGGTCACGACAAAAAATTTTGAAGTCATCAGCGTATCTTACAATAAACATTTCCTTCAACTTTGAAGTACGTTTAAGCTCTCTGTACTTCAATGATTGGTCTTTCCGCATTTTACTTCCAATTACACGGTACCTTATATAATCCCGTTTAGTCTCAAATGTTTCCCATTGGTTACTAATCCACCAATCAAATTCATTTAAAACCACGTTTGAAAGTAATGGCGATAAAATTCCGCCTTGTGGAGTCCCTTTTGTCGGTTTTCCAACTCCTTTTATTTCAGCTTTGAGCAGTTTACTTATGATCGAAAGTATTTGTTTATCCCTAATTCCTAATGACCAGAGTTGTTTTAGTAGTTTCCCGTGGTCAACGTTATCAAAGAAGCCTTTAATATCAACATCTACAACATAGTGTAGCTTGTTTTTATTAGCTAGTGTGACCGCTCTTGAAAATGCGTGCAGTGTTCCACGGTTAGGACGGAAACCGTAACTATGTTTGTGAAACTTAGCTTCGCATATAGGCTCTAATACCTGTTTAAGACACTGCTGGATAAGTCTATCTTCGATTGTTGGTATTCCGAGCGGTCTAACTCCACCATTAGGTTTTGGAATTTCCTTACGTCTAACCTTATGAGGTTTATAATCCTCAAGTCTGTTTTCAACATACTTTACAAGTGTATTGGGACTTCTAAGACCTACTTCAAAGATGGTGTTATTGTTAACCCCTGCCGTTTTGCTACCTTGATTTTTCTTGATGTTTCGAAAAGCCAGTTTCACATTAGCTGGATGAACCACCAATTCATATAGGTTGTTGAAAGTTTTTCCTTCAGCACTTAACTTGTAAAGATTGTCGAACATATTTTGCGCGTTGTAATACTCATTATTTCTCAGCTTTTGCCTTTTTAACTTCTTCGGTTTCGTTTTGGTATCAGTCAATTACTCACCTCATTTACAAACCTAGGCGATTTGTAAATTTCAGCTTTCACTTCTCTTAGTCATACCCGAACCTGATTTCTGTGTGTTAAATGTTCGTCTTCTATTAGTTGACTAGTGGCTATCCCTCCACTGCTTGTTATCACAGCTTCAAAGGTACTATGCCACCACCTTCACCGATATAAAGTTAGTTATACATTTAGAATGCTTTCCTAACACCGCTTCACTGAGTGCAAACTCTCCACGTTATCGGCTTACCACGTTCCAAGAATCATATCTATACATATACCCTTAGATGATTCCTCTAGCCCTGTTAGCTGGATGGTGCCTATAACACCATAAGGTATTTCATAAAGACAAATTTTACTCTACCTCACTAACCCTTACAAGAAGGACTATCCATTTCGAATAGCTATACCTCTAGAGCCGTACCTTCGGAATTTTGTCCATAGATGGTTGTTTCATCTACATTCTCATCATAGGTATTTTGTAGAACCCCGGTCTATCAGTCATACCCTCTGCCTCCAGAGAGCTTTCCTCGACTTTACGTTAGGATGACCTTCAACCGACTTCACCGAGCTTATAACCCTCAGGTGTTTTGCACCACCCGAACGCTATTCGGAGGATTAGGCGAGCCTTTCAGGGCGTTACCCCTTCATTCGACTCTTCAGATTCTCAGTTCTCCTAGATTACATCTAGTGGCTAACCTTTTCAGTTAGCAACGTGTCGCACTATCCTGATACTCATCAACATGAATATATTGAAATTTACGCTGATAATTTTCTAGTACTTCCGGCACTCTTTGAAACAATTGAATGGTCATCATGATTAAGTCATCGAAATCGAGCGCTTGGTTTTTCCGTAAACGCTTTTGGTATTCTGTATACACTTCACTAACGGTTTGTTCAAAATAACCGCCAGACACTTTCGCATATTCTTCCGGATCGATGAGTTCATTTTTAGCCGAGCTGATGGATCCTAAGATTGCCCGTGGATCAAACTTTTTCGGGTCGATATTTTTGTCTTTTAGGATTCCTTTTATCACCGATTGTTGGTCGGTTGTATCAAGAATCGTAAAATTTCGGCTAAAGCCCATCCGGTCGATGTCGCGGCGTAAAATCCGGACGCACATTGAGTGGAAAGTGGAAATCCAAATTTCCTCTGCTGCTCCGCCCATCATTTTTCTAATCCGTTCCTTCATTTCGCGAGCGGCCTTGTTGGTAAACGTAATCGCCAATATATTATAGGGATTTACACGTTTTTCAACAATTAAATAGGCAATCCGATGCGTTAATACTCTTGTTTTTCCACTTCCAGCGCCTGCCATTAGTAAAAGTGGGCCGTCTGTCGCTTTAACAGCGTTTTGCTGCTCCGGATTCAGTCCGTTCAAAAGCTTGTCTGTTAAAAATTGCATTTCTTCCACCACCATTTACAAACATTTGTTCTTATTTTATTGTAGCGCTCTGATCGTGCTAAAGCAAATTCTATTTAACTGATTTTACCGTTTCTAGTGCTTGTTCAAAATCTTCATATATGGCATTTCCGACGACAATTACATCGGCATGCTTGGCCATTTCTACAGCCTGTTCCATCGTGGCGATACCACCGCCATAAAACAGGGTTGTTTTTTCAAGCACCTTTTTCACATCGGCTACAACTTTGGGATCTCCGTATTTACCGCTGTATTCTAAATAAAAAATTGGCAGCTGAAACATTTTTTCAGCCATCATCGCGTAGGCCTTAACATCATCAGTTGTTACGTTTGCATCGGCACTAGTCAGCTGTGCCACCTTGCAATCCTCATTTAAAATGCAATACCCCTCCATGGCGAATTCTTCCCAATCCATGATTTCGCCAAATTCCTTTACAGCCTGATGGTGAAGCCCAGTAATCCACCTCGCATCACTGCTATTTAAGATCGTTGGGATAAAATAAAGGTCAAAACCGGGTGTAACAGTCTCAATGCTTGACACTTCAAGGACACAGGGGACCGTATAGCGGCGGACTCTTGCCATTAAATCAAGGACATTTTCGAGTGTCACCCCGTCCGTCCCTCCTACCATTACTGCATCTGTACCTGATTCACAGATTTTTTCTAATTGATTGTCTGTTATTTCTTTATTTGGATCGAGTTTAAACACATGCCGCCACTCGCGAAAATCATACATCCGTGGTCCTCCCCTTCTTCTATCCATTTCACCATTATAGCATTTGGAGAATCGATAAAAAAAGGAAACAGTAATTCAAATTTTAGAAATGTTACCCATTGGATAAGAAAAGGGCAAGGCGCCTGGAGCTGGACATTTCTCAGAGTCGAAATTTTTACTTCTTTATTCAAAGCGAAAAACCGAAGAGTTACCTCTTCGGTTAGATTGCGATAAACTGCTCTTTTATTCTTCTTCCGCTTTGCTATTTTCTTCTTTAACACGTTCCAGTACCATTTCATACGTATCATTTCCAAAGTTTAAACAGCGTTTGACACGGGAAATTGTTGCCGTGCTTGCCCCTGTCTCTGTTTCAATTTTATGATACGTATTTCCATCACGCAGCATTCTTGCCACGTCTAAGCGCTGGGCTAACGATTGGATTTCATTGATGGTACATAAATCATCAAAAAAGCGATAGCATTCTTCAAGATCCTTTAATGAAAGAACCGCTTGAAATAATTGGTCAAGTTCTTTTCCCCGTAATTTATTAATTTGCATGTCCTTTACCCCTTTAATTGTTTAAAATCTATTCCCCATTAAAAGAAACGCTCTTTTGAAGTCCAGGGCTTGTTGGCACGACATTAACCCAAGTCTTTCCTTGCACAAATGGCACTTCTTCACCATTTTTCACAGGAACAATTCTGCCCTTCTTATTCGCCCACTCCACTTCATTGACCTTCCCTTTTTGTAACAAGTACCCTTTTCCACCTGAATTTAAATCAATTTTCTTATGCCCCACTTCATCCACTACTTGATGAAGTGTTTCGATAATAAAAATATTATCCAGCAAAATCGGTTCATTTGTGTCTAAATCAACCGTTTGCTCGCCACCAGAAAAACGCTTATATTTGCCAAGTGATTCATCATACTCGTAAGATGCATTGGAAAATGCATTCCTTGAATAGGAAATCGCCACTGATTTGGCATCGGATCCCGTTACCTTTTTACTGTCTTCTTCAGACATAAAGGTAAAACTTGGCGGGCTAGTTTCCATGGAATATTTCTTTTCGGCAGCGCCTTTTAAAACATTTTCATACGTGATATAGGAATTATGTGGCGCTTTACGTGTGCTAGACCTTTTAAATAACGTGCCATCGTAGACCATTCCATTTATATTGTCGACATAATTGCTATCGAGCATTTTCCGAGCTTCCTCACTATAGCCATGAGCAATATAAAAAGCATCCAATCCTTTGGCGAGTTCAATATAATAGGCCCTTGAACTTCTTACAGGCCCAATATTGTCAGGCTTTTCACTTTGAAAAACAGCCATAAAGCGCGTAACATCACCTTCGGCAAGCAGTTCATATACGATATCTGCTTTATGCAATCCCGATTGCGGTCTAGCTTTCGGATCATTATTAATCATGGCAGCTACTGCTCTACCGTCTGTTTTTTCTTCAGATCCTATACCCGTTAATGGAAAGGAATATGGATTCTCTTTCTTCTCCTCAACTTTTTCCACAACTTTTTCGATCGCTTTTTCTTTCTTTTCTGTTTGTTTTACAGTTTCTTTACTACTACAACCTGAAAGCAGTAACAGTACAGCTGCTGCGGCAACCGCCCATTTTTTCATATTTATAAACACCTCAATTTCATCACCAAGCTGTAAAATACTTTTATGCTTTACCCCTTTACTTACTAACAGTTTAACGCATTATTGACGGAAAGAGTACTGTTTTATTCATGACATCGTACATTCCCTGCTGCGTAATCCGAATGTATGGCAAATGAGTGGCAGAGAAGAAGGCGAGGCTATAAATTGGGTCTGAAAATTTGTAGCCCCTCTCTTTTAACTCTAGTAATAATTTTTTTTCTTGTTCAATTAATTTTTCGACTGGCAGTTCTGACATTATTCCGCTCAGATTTAACGGCACCTCGCAAACCACCTCGGCATTCTCTACCATGACAATGCCCCCGCCTAACTCTTTCATTCTATTAAATGCATGAACAATATCCTGCTTATTTTTTCCAATTAAAATAATATCGCCGGAATTGGAGTAGGAACTGGCCAATGCCGGTAAAGTGGTGGCAAATCCTTTCAACAATGTATTGATTCTCCACTTACCATTTCGATCCATCAAGGTAAAAAAGCATTCATCATGACTGGTCGGTAATTCATCCACTGAAGCATCAATAGCAATCGAATACGGTTTGGTGATGACGGAGTTTTCCATCTTGATCCCAAATGGCATTGAAAATTGTAAATCATCCGTGGTTAGATCCCAATCCAGCTCCAATGGTTTAAGCCCGTATTGATCCCAAGAATTTGCCGTATAAGCACCTTCCACTTGGACTCCATTACGCTTTACCCATTTTCCTTTTGCCAAAACGGAAACCGGCGTCGGATTTTCTATGCTTGATAAAAAGTTAATATTTGCAACGCGTCCAGTGGCAATCATCCCATGGATATGGTCAATATTGTAGTATTTCGCGATATTGGCCGTTGCCATATTATACGCATCAATGATCGGGACACCTTTTTCAATGGCAATTCGTATCATTTGATCGTTCATGCCCTGCTCATAAAAAGTAGAAGAGGACCCATCGGTATTGAATAGTAATCGATCATATGCCTCAATCCCTAATCGTTTCATATCGTCCAGAAGCTGCGGCAAATCAGGACGAATGGATGAGTATCGTAATGACACCATGTATCCTTGCATTAAACGATTGTAAACCTCTTCACCCGTCATCGCTTCATGATCACAATCCGCACCTAACAGCATCATTTTCGCTAACGTCTTTTCCGATGCTCCAGGAAAGTGGCCTTCGATCTTCTTGCGCATCCGTTTGGCCTCTTGAATCCAATGAAGCATCATATCATCGCCATCAAGCAGTTTTGGCCAGCCCGTCAACTCACCGCCCTGTAGGACAGCATCATGCTCAAGCCACGTTTTAACATTACTATGCGAAAAAATTTCTTCTTCATTCAAAATTTCCGTTTGCGAATCAAAACGGCACCACCAAAACATTGTGGTAGGAATGGAACGAAGATCTCTTAATAATGAAAACGCTTCCCGTTTTTTTAAGTGTAAAATCAAGGCCATGTTATCATTAATCAGCGTTGTTGTCCCAAATTGCGATGCATAAGCTGCCAATGTCAGGGGATTATATAATTGAAACGGATGTGCATGCGGTTCAATGTATCCAGGGACAAGGATCTCATTGGTGCAATCAATGATTTCACAGGTTTCCATATTTGGAGGTAAGTTTTCACCAACATAAACAATTCGATCTTCATAAATCCAAATATTCGCTCTCATCCATTTCCGGAATGTCTGATTTAAATACAAGGCATTTTTCAATAAGATGGATGGAGATGTTTTCCCATCTAAAACGGATACATGCATGCGTAAGTGTTTATTTTTCCAGCGGTAGCGTTGTTCCAGCATACCATGACCCTCCCTTTAAATACTATCTATTTCATAATAAGTTGATTTAACAGTAAAGAAAGCCCTTACAATAAAATTTCTTTAGATACTATACTATCATATTTTACTATTTAAAGCAGTAAAGAGTTGATAAATATTGTAAAATTTTTGTGAAGGAGTGAACATTTTGAACATAAAGCCTAATATCGGAATGTTAAACGCATTGATTCGTATTACCTTTGGGTTTACCATCCTTGCTTGGAGTACCGCGAAGCTTGTCAAACACCCGTGGAGGGATTCTTATTTATTTGCAGCGTTTTGTGGGGCGATGAAGGTTGCAGAGGGAATTGTCCGCTATTGCCCAGTAACAGCATTGTGTGAAAGATGCAGTGATATGATTCAGGAGCATAACCAGGCAACGGATTCCATGGACGGGATGGAAGGCCTGGATACCGATGCGATCGTGCCTTATAATCCTTCTTAACGGTAAAAGGATGATGAAGGACTAATCTTTTTAAAAACCCACTAAAGTGTCCTTCATCCCACCGATGAAGGACTAATCTTTTTAAAAACCCACTAGAGTGTCCTTCATCGCGCTTATGAAGGACACTCTACTCTTACCTTAGAACAGAAAGTATCGCTTTAGCCCCAATATCTCTCCGATAAAAAACACCGTCACAAGTTAACTTCTCTAGTTCGCCATACACCTTTTCTTGGGCTTCCGCCAAGTTCGAGGCTTTCGCTCCAACAAGAAGCACTCGGCCACCGGCAGTGATAAAATGACCCTTTTCATGTAAAACCGTTCCCGCATGAAAAGTTACGACTTCATCATTAAAATCAGCTAACCCTGTCAACTCAGCACCCTTTTCATAAACCTCTGGATACCCTTTTGCAGCGATGACAACCCCAACCATTGACTGGGGATCCCACTCAAGCTCAGGGCTTTTTCCATCCAACAGTTCTAGAATCACTGAAACAAAGTCAGAATTCAGTCTTGGCAGCACCACCTGCGTTTCCGGATCCCCAAAACGAGCATTAAACTCGATGACTTTCGGGCCGTCAACCGTTTTTATCAAGCCTGCATATAGAATGCCGCAAAAACTGCGTCCCTCTTGCACCATCGCTTTTGCAGCCGGAATAAGAACGGTGTCGATTGCCACTTGAACGGAATCAGTTCCAATCTGCGGCACCGGTGAATAAGCACCCATCCCGCCAGTATTCGGCCCCTGGTCGCCATCAAATGCCCGCTTATGATCCTGAGCGATTTCAAGCGGCACGACCACTTCGCCATTCACAAATGCCATCAATGAAAATTCCTCACCGCTTAAAAATTCCTCAATTACCACACGGGAAGAAGCGTCACCAAACTTCGCGTCCACAAGCATTTCTTCAAGAGCCGACAGGGCTTCCTCTTTCGAAAAAGCCACTGTGACACCCTTTCCGGCAGCTAACCCGTCCGCCTTGATCACAATAGGCGCGCCTTTTTCTTCCACATATTGACGTGCCTCTTCATACGAAGTAAACACCGCATAGTCTGCAGTTGGAATCTGGTATTTCTTCATCAATTCTTTCGCAAAAGATTTGCTTCCTTCAATCTCAGCGGCAGCTTTCCGCGGTCCAAACACAGCCAACTCTGCCGCTTCAAATTTGTCAGCAAGCCCCTCCAACAAAGGAACTTCCGGCCCAATAATCGTTAAGCCTACACCTTGTTCTTTCGCAAATGCAATCAACTGTTCGTGCTGTGATTCCACAAACGGAATAAGCTCCGCCACATTTGTCATTCCAGCGTTACCCGGTGCGACAAATACTTTTTCAACAAGCGCACTTTCGCTTACTTTTTGACAAATAGCATGTTCTCTGCCGCCGCGGCCAATGATTAATACCTTCATCCATCACACCTCGCTTTAATGTTTAAAGTGTCTAACTCCCGTAAATACCATGGCAATCCCGTATTCGTCTGCCTTTTTGATTGAATCCGCATCTTTAATCGAGCCGCCTGGCTGAATGATGGCCGTAATTCCCGCTTTTGCTGCAGCTTCAACGGTATCATCCATTGGGAAGAATGCATCTGACGCAAGGGCTGCGCCTTCAGCTTTTGCACCTGCTTGCTTCAAGGCAATTTCAGCAGAACCCACGCGGTTCATTTGACCGGCACCAATTCCTAGAGTCATATCTTCACTAGTAACCACAATGGCATTCGATTTTACATGTTTGACAACCTTCCAGCCAAGTTTTAATGCTTCCCATTCTGCATCTGTCGGTTGCCGCTTCGTCGGAATGGTAATTTCCGCATCCACTAGTGAATAACGGTCTTGATCCTGAACAAGTACTCCGCCCTCAATCGTTGTCATTTTCCGTTCAGCTTTTTTACCGCCATCAAACGAAATCGTTAACAACCGAAGATTCTTTTTCCCTGTTAAAATCGCTAACGCTTCCTCTGAGAAAGACGGTGCAATCACGATTTCTAAGAAAATTTCATGGAGTTTAGCAGCCGTGTCCGCATCTACCTCACGATTAAAGGCAACAATTCCCCCAAATATAGATACAGGATCTGCGGCAAACGCCTTGGAAAAAGCATCATACCCTGTTTTGCCTGTACCGACACCGCATGGGTTCATATGCTTGACCGCCACCGCAGCTGGTTCCGAAAATTCCTTCACAATTTGCAATGCAGCATCAGCATCATTGATATTGTTATAAGAAAGTTCTTTGCCGTGAAGCTGTTCGGCATAAGCAATCGAGAATGTAGAACCAAGTGGCTTTTTATAAAAAGCGGCCTGTTGATGGGGATTTTCTCCGTATCGTAAGCCCTGCTTTAATTCATATGTAACGGTTAATTTTTCTGGTGTTTCTTCCCCTGCAAGGTCTGTCATATAACCGGCAATGAGGGCATCGTAGGCAGCCGTGTGACGGAATACCTTTGCTGCTAGCTTTCTTCTTGTTTCAAGCGTCGTACTACCCTCCGCTGCTAATTCCGCTAGCACTGTTGGATAATCTGAAGGATCCACAACCACAGTTACATATTGATGATTTTTCGCGGAAGCACGGAGCATGGTTGGACCGCCGATATCGATATTCTCGATGGCATCAGCAACCGTCACGTCCGGCTTTTCAATCGTTTGCTGGAAGGGGTAGAGATTTACACAGACAAGCTGGATGGGTACAATCCCATGTTCATCCAACTGCTTTACATGTGAATGGTCGTCCTGTTTCGCCAACAATCCGCCATGAATAAAGGGATTTAATGTTTTCACACGTCCCTCTAATATTTCCGGAAAACCTGTAACATCACTAACACCAAGGACAGCAATCCCTTGCTCCTGCAGCGTTTTTTTCGTACCGCCGGTTGAGATAATTTCAAAACCAAGATTCACTAATTCTCTTGCAAATTCACTAACACCGCTTTTGTCAGATACACTAATAAGTGCGCGCTTTTTTGTCATTCGTAACCTCTCCTTGTGTTAACAGCATGTGTAAGATAGATGGATAAAGTTTGTGCTCAACAAGTTGAATCTTCTTTTGTAAGCTTTCTCTTGTTTCATTTTCCTCAATCCGGATTCGTTCCTGGACAATGATGGGACCTGTGTCCATTCCTTCATCAACGAAATGAATGGTTACCCCGGTCCAATTTGCTTTCGCAGTTAATGCCTGACCAATCGCATCCTTACCAGGAAAAGCCGGCAGCAAGGATGGGTGGATATTGACGATTCGTCCTTCAAACTCTTTTAATAGAGTAGGTCCAATCAACCGCATATAACCGGCAAGGACAATGAAATCAACATCCTTTAGCCGCGCGGCGATTTCTGTCTCATATTCGGCCTTACTTGAATAATCTTTCGCGCTAAAAATAAAACAAGGAATTTTATTGGCTTTCGCTCTTTCAATCGCAAAAGCTCTCGGTTGATCACATACTAACAAGGAAATTTCTGCCGGCAGCAGCCCTTCTCGAATCACATTAATGATCGCTTGAAAATTACTGCCGCTGCCTGAAGCAAACACCGCTATCTTTTTCATCGGCGGCCACCAAAGCCCTTAATTTCGATTCCTTCTTGCTCGGTAACAACACCGATTTCATAAGCCGTTTCACCAAGTTCTGTGAAATGCGCCAGTACATCTGCCGCATCTTTCTGATCAACCGCAACGACCATGCCAATACCCATATTAAAAATATTATACATCTCTTGGTATTCGATTTGTCCAACCTCAGAGATCAACTTAAACACAGATGGAATACGCCAGCTTTTTTCATTCAATTCGGCGCCAAGTCCAGCTGGGAGCATCCTTGGAATATTCTCAATAAATCCGCCGCCTGTAATATGGGCCATTCCTTTGATTTGGAATTTTTTCAATGCCGCCAAAATCGGTTTTACATATATTTTCGTCGGTTTCAGTAATTCCTCGCCCAAAGTACACCCTAGTTCATCAACCACCTCAATTAATGACCAGTTGTTAAACACTTTTCTGACGAGTGAGTAACCATTACTGTGAATCCCGCTTGATGCTAAGCCGATCAACACATCACCAGGGGTAATATTTTCTCCGGTTATTACTTGCGGCTTTTCACAAGCCCCCACCGAAAACCCGGCAAGATCATACTCATCCTCACGATAAAGGCCCGGCATTTCCGCCGTTTCCCCGCCAATTAAGGCACAGCCGGCCTGTTCACAGCCGTCGGCAATCCCTTTAACGATTGCTTCAATTTTTTCAGGAATGGCCTTGCCGCAGGCAATATAATCTAAAAAGTAAAGTGGCTCCGCACCTTGGACCACAATATCATTCACGCACATCGCCACTGCATCAATTCCAATCGTATCGTGACGATCCATCATGAACGCAATCATCAGCTTCGTGCCAACGCCATCGGTGCCTGACACCAAAACTGGCTCTTTTAATCCAAGAGCGGAAA
Organism: Neobacillus sp. OS1-2; assembly: GCF_030915505.1. Taxonomy (GTDB): domain Bacteria; phylum Bacillota; class Bacilli; order Bacillales; family Cytobacillaceae; genus Neobacillus. The sequence continues at coordinate 2,336,403 of NZ_CP133265.1, read as the reverse complement.
GATCAAACATGCCGCCAAAGCCGCCAAGGCTCCCAACCACACCTGCTCTTTTCGTTCGCTGTACATGCTTTTTCATCCGCTCAACGGCTTCATAGCCTGCTTCGATATTTACTCCGGCTTGTGTGTATGCATTTGCCATGACCGTCACCCCTTTTGATAATAATACTGCAGTGTATCTGGATAAATTTCTGTAGGATAATTTCCGTTAAAACAACCTAGACAAAAGCCCTTTGTACCTAACTGACTAAGCGCCTCTACCATGCCACCCTCACTTAAAAAGGTTAACGAATCCGCTCCAATTAGCTGGCGAATGTCCTCAACCGATTTGTCAGACGCAATCAATTCTTCCTTTGATGACGTATCGATACCGTAGAAACACGGATTTTTAATCGGAGGTGAACTGATAACAACGTGAACCTCTGTTGCCCCGGCATCTTTCAGCATGGAAACAATTCTTCTGCTTGTTGTGCCGCGGACAATGGAGTCGTCGACCATAACCACCCGTTTTCCTTCGACCACTCCGCGAACGGGAGACAGTTTCATTTTGACCCCCTGCTCCCTAAGTGACTGGGAAGGCTGGATGAAGGTCCTGCCGACATATTTATTTTTGATTAACCCCATTTCATAGGGGATCCCCATCGCTTCTGCATAGCCGATTGCCGCTGAAATACTGGAATCCGGAACCCCTGTCACAACGTCCGCATCAATTGGGGCTTCCATCGCCAGTCTTTTTCCCAAGCTTTTTCGGGCAGTATGGACATTCACTCCTTGAATATTACTATCAGGTCTTGAAAAATAAACATACTCCATCATACAAATAGCTTTTGTCGTACTCAGCGAAAACCGCTCTGATGTCAGCCCTTTTTCGTTGATGATTAATAGTTCACCAGGCATAATATCACGGATATATTCAGCACCGACCACATCAAATGCACATGTCTCCGAGGCCACAACATACGCATCACCCAGACAACCAAGCGAAAGCGGTCTGAGACCATGGGGATCAAGGGCCACCATCAGTTCTGTTTCCGTCATAATTAAATAGGCATATGCCCCTTTTAACATGGTCAGGGCATTTTTCACCTGTTCCTTCATGTGGTGAAATCCGCTTCTTCTAATTAAATGGGCTAAAACCTCTGTATCTGAACTGGTTTGAAAAATACTCCCTTGCGCTTCAAGCTGATGTTTTAATGAAGTAGCATTCACAAGGTTGCCATTATGGGCAAGGGCAAGGCTTCCAGTTTGTGAATGGAACAAAAGCGGCTGGACGTTCTCATAGCCGCCGCCTCCTGCTGTCGCATAACGGACATGACCGATCGCTGCTGATCCTATTAATTGGGACATCGCTTCTGCCGTAAAAATCTCTGTTACGAGACCTTCTCCCTTAACGCCTGTAAGTTTCTTTCCATCAGAAACAACGATTCCAGTTCCCTCCTGGCCGCGGTGCTGCAGGGCGTGAAGGCCATAATAGGTTAATTGGGCGGCATCTGGATGTCCAAAGACACCAAAAATGCCGCACTCTTCATTTAATCCCTTGATTTCAGCAAGCATGGGATCGCCCCTTTCCAGGCTGTTTTTAATTCTTCAACCTTGGACACAAGAACCGATTGACCTTCAGATAAAACTTGAAGGATTCCTGTCTCATTCACTTGGCCGATTGGAGCCGCGTCTACTACTCTCTCAAACTCTGCTTGGTGTTCTTTTTTAACGGAAATTAGAAAACGAGATTGGGTCTCGCTAAAAAGTGCAGTAACTGAATCTCCAGTGATTGTTATTTCAGCCCCGAGTCCCTTTTTTGCAAAAAGACATTCTGCAAGAGCAACGGCCAACCCGCCTTCTGACAAATCATGGGCCGATTGAACCAATCCAGCACGAATGGCAGTTAGTATCTGACTCTGTCTTTCTTTTTCTATTTCAATATTTAATTCCGGCGCTTTTCCGAAGATTTCACCGTTCACTAGCTTTTGCAGTTCACTGCCGCCAAACTCAGGTTTTGTCTCCCCAACCAAATAGATATGGTCGCCGCTTTGTTTAAAGTGCTGTGTCGTAATATGGTCGAGGTCACTAACGAGCCCTACCATGCCAATAACAGGTGTTGGATAGATCACCGTGCCGCTTGTTTCGTTGTATAAGGACACGTTACCGCCGATGACTGGTGTTTCAAGAACCCGGCATGCTTCACTGATTCCATCAGCTGCCTTTTCAATCTGCCAGAACACCTCCGGCTTTTCGGGATTGCCAAAGTTGAGGTTATCGGTGATCGCTAACGGTTCGGCACCTGAACAAATAATGTTACGGGCCGCTTCAGCTACCGCAATTTTTCCACCGGTTTCCGGATCTAAGTACACATAACGGGAATTACAATCCGTAGTCATTGCTAAGGCTTTTCGTGTACCTCTAATACGGGTTACAGCAGCATCTGAACCTGGTGATACTACCGTATTCGTGCGCACCATATAATCATATTGTTCATATACCCATTCCTTGCTGGCAATGGTCGGCTGACTTAACAATTTTACTAATGTCTCTTTCAGGTCATCCACCTGCGGAATCTCATTTTCCATCGCCTGGAATTTAGCAAAATAGGCCGGCTCTTTGGAAGGTTTCTGATACACAGGTGCATCTTCAGCCAAGGCATCCACTGGCAGGTCTGCAACCACTTCCCCTTTATGGATGAGGCGGAATTGCTTATCATCCGTGACCTTGCCAATTGCGACAGCTTCTAAATCATATTTAGAAAAGAGATGATTAATCTCTTGTTCTCTGCCTTTTTTCACCACAATAAGCATCCGTTCCTGTGATTCAGACAGCATCATTTCATAAGCGGTCATTCCCGTTTCGCGCTGTGGTACAAGGTCTAAATTCATCTCGATGCCCATCCCGGCTTTGCTGGCCATTTCCGAAGAAGAGCTGGCAAGTCCCGCTGCACCCATATCTTGAATCCCGACAAGCGCATCCGAATGGATCAGCTCCAAGCAAGCTTCTAAAAGTAATTTTTCCATGAATGGATCGCCGACCTGAACCGCCGGACGTTTTTCATCCGAATCCTCTGTGAGTTCCTCTGAAGCAAATGTTGCACCGTGGATCCCGTCGCGGCCTGTTTTGGCCCCAACATACATGACGGTATTGCCAAGACCATGTGCCTGGCCTTTTTTAATATCCTCATGATTGATCAGACCGACACACATGGCGTTGACGAGAGGATTTCCTTCATAGGAAGGATCGAACTGAACTTCGCCCCCGACCGTCGGAATGCCGATACAGTTGCCGTATCCTGCTATTCCAGCTACTACTTCTTTAAAAAGATAACGTGTTCTAGCTTTATCCAGCTCGCCGAAGCGCAGTGAATTTAACATCGCAATCGGTCGAGCGCCCATTGAGAAGACATCACGGATAATTCCGCCCACGCCTGTCGCAGCTCCTTGGTACGGTTCAATTGCGGATGGGTGGTTATGGCTTTCGATTTTAAACACAACCGCCTGACCATCGCCGATATCGACAATTCCAGCCCCTTCGCCTGGGCCTTGAAGAACTTTTTCACCGGATGTAGGGAATTTTCTTAGAACCGGCTTTGAGTTTTTATAACTGCAGTGCTCTGACCACATAACCGAGAAAAGGCCAGTTTCTGTATAGTTCGGCGTTCTGCCAAGGATATTTTCGACCATCGCAAACTCTTCATCGGACAAACCCATTTGCTGATAGATTTTTTCTGTTTTGATTTGCTCCGGATTTGGTTCAAGCGTTGACAACATGTGCTTCCCTCCAAGATTTTACGATTGATTGAAACATTTTCAGCCCGTCGGCGCTGCCTAAAAGCTCGTCAACCGCCCGTTCAGGGTGCGGCATCATACCAAGGACATTTCCTTTTTCGTTTGTGATTCCGGCAATATTCTCAAGACTGCCATTTGGATTTTGCTGATAGGTAAACACAATTTGTTTATTAGCTTTTAGTTGATTGAGAGTTTCTTCGTCACAATAGTAATTTCCTTCGCCATGGGCGACCGGAATCGTGATGGTTTGGTCTTGCTTATATTCAGCAGTAAACATGGATTGATTGTTTGCCACGACTAATTCGACCGGCTTGCAAATAAATGATAGGCTTTCGTTCCGTCTCATCGCTCCCGGCAGCAGACCTGCTTCAAGAAGAATTTGGAATCCGTTGCACACCCCAAGCACTGGCTTGCCGGCTTCTGCGGCTTTCATGACTTCTTTCATGACATTACTGAAACGGGCAATCGCTCCTGTACGAAGGTAATCACCGTACGAGAAGCCGCCTGGTAAAAGGATTCCATCATAACCGTCTAAGCTTTCCGTATCATGCCAAACGTACTCCACTTCTTCACCCAGTTCATCCTTTATTGCATGAAACATGTCAACATCACAGTTCGAACCAGGAAAAACGATCACTGCAAACTTCACTGAGCGACACACTCCTCTACTTCGTAACGGTAGTCTTCAATAACTGGATTGGCTAGCAGCTTTGTACAAATCTCGTTCACGACGTCATCAAGGTCACGCTCTGATTGTTCAATCGTAAGTTCCATATATTTACCGATGCGGACATCAGTTACTTCTTGGTAATTTAATGAATGTAATGATTGAGTGACGGCTTTGCCTTGCGGATCTAATACACTTTCTCTTAACGTTACGTAAACTTTGACTTTATACATGCTGATGACCTCCAAGTCTAGTTAAAATCGTTTTATATGCCTCTGTTAAGCTTCCTAAATCGCGGCGGAATACATCTTTATCCAGCTTTTCATTTGTCTTTTGATCCCATAGGCGGCAGGTGTCTGGAGAAATTTCATCGGCTAATAAAATTTGCCCCTGTTCGTCCTTGCCAAACTCGAGTTTAAAATCGATTAAGGTAATGCCTAGTTCTGCAAAAAAGCTCGATAAAACCGCATTTACTTCCAGCGCCTTTTCTCGTAAAATCGTAATCTCTTCGGCAGTTGCCACATTAAGCTCCAGGATATGGTCATTGGTAAGGAGCGGGTCACCGAGCGCGTCATCTTTTAAATAAAACTCAACCAGTGATGCTGACAGCGGTCTGCCTTCTTCGATTCCCAATCTTTTTGAAAAACTGCCGGCAGCCACGTTACGAACGACTACTTCAAGCGGGATAATAGATACCTTCTTCACCAACTGCTCCGTTTCGGAGATTCTTTTGATAAAGTGTGAGTGAATTCCTTTTTCCATTAGCTTTAAGAATATCAAACTAGTAATCTCGTTATTGAGTCTGCCTTTACCAGTGATCTCTGCTTTCTTTTCTCCATTAAAAGCGGTGGCTGAATCCTTGTATTGGACTAATACAATGTTTTCTTCATCTGTTTTGTAAATTCGCTTGGCTTTTCCTTCGTAAAGCAGTTCTTTCATGGTAGTTCGCTCCTTATTTCGCAATATTGGGAATCTTCAATCTAGAGAGAGGGGCAAATCCCTGCTGTGGTTGCCCCTATTTATTTTGTACTGGCTCAAAAAAACCGATTGGATATCTTTTTAATTCATTCGGTTACGTAGAACCCGTTTACCCGTTCAACCCTAACCGATCAAAAATCGTATCTACATGCTGTAAGTGGTAGTGGTAGTCAAAGCAATCCTCGATTTCCTCACCCGACAGCAACGAGGTAATTTTTCCATCTGCTTCAATCAAGCTGCGGAATGGAACTTGGTTTTCCCAAGCCTCCATTGCCTTCGGCTGCACCGTATCATAAGCCTCTTCACGCGACAAGCCTTTATCAATCAACGCAAGCAGCACGCGCTGTGAATAAATCAATCCTAGCGTACGATCCATGTTGCGTTTCATATTCTCCGGATAAACAGTTAGATTTTTCAATATCCTGCCGAAGCGGTTGAGCATGTAATTCAAGGCAATCGTCGCATCCGGCAAAATGATGCGTTCGGCGGAGGAATGAGAAATATCGCGCTCATGCCAAAGCGGCACATTTTCATAAGCTGTCATCATGTAGCCACGAATCACGCGCGCCATACCAGTCATATTCTCCGAGCCAATTGGGTTCCGTTTATGCGGCATCGCCGATGACCCTTTTTGACCCTTCGCAAAAAATTCCTCAACCTCACGCGTTTCACTCTTTTGCAACCCGCGAACCTCAACAGCAAATTTTTCGATGGAAGTAGCGATTAATGCGATGGTGGACATATAGTGTGCATGGCGGTCGCGCTGCAATGTTTGTGTCGATATGGGCGCCCGGCCAAGACCTAATTTTTCACACACATACTGTTCCACAAACGGATTAATATTGGCGTAAGTTCCAACAGCACCGGAGATCTTTCCGAACTCTACCCCTTCAGCCGCTTGCTTAAAACGCTCTAGATTGCGTTTCATTTCCTCATACCACAGAGCAAGCTTCAACCCAAATGTTGTCGGTTCCGCATGGACCCCATGTGTCCGTCCCATCATGACCGTCATTTTGTGCTCAATAGCCTTATTTTTTAAAATCTCAATAAAGCTTTCTAAATCCTGCAATAAAATTTCATTCGCTTGCTTCAATACATAGGAAAGTGCTGTATCTACGACATCTGTTGAAGTTAAGCCGTAATGAACCCATTTCCGTTCTTCGCCCAATGTTTCCGAAACCGCACGAGTAAAAGCAACCACATCATGCCTAGTCTCTTCTTCGATTTCTTTAATGCGATCAATATTAAAAGAAGCATGTTCACGAAGTTTCTTAACATCTTCTTTCGGAATTTCTCCTAATTCTGCCCATGCCTCACATGCTAGAATTTCCACCTCAAGCCAGGCGTTAAAGCGATTCTCCTCCGTCCAAATGGCTCCCATTTCCGGTCTAGTATAACGATCAATCATCTTTTTTCCTCCGATCATTTCTTTAGCTGTTACGCCAGATAGTGCTCTCCTCAATCTCCCAAAGGGCTTCATCGACGTTATCCTTCAAAATGGTAACATGCCCCATCTTCCTTTTCAATTTTGGTTCCTTTTTCCCGTATAAATGAATCTTCCAGCCCTTAATTGTCTGAAACTCTTTAAATAAGCAGTCAAGATGCTCTCCTAATAGATTGACCATAACCGCCGGTTTTAATAGCTCCGTGCTTCCTAATGGTAAATTGCAAATTGCACGGATATGCTGTTCGAACTGTGACGTCTCGCAGGCCTCGATGGAAAAGTGACCTGAGTTATGCGGCCTCGGTGCCAGCTCGTTGATATATATTTTACCCTCACTGGTCACAAACATCTCGACTGCCAACGTCCCGACTAGCCCAAGCGAATCAGCAATCTGCCTCGCCTCTCGGACCGCCTTTTCCCGTAATTCATCTGGGATTCGGGCCGGAACAATCGTTGTATGCAAAATATTTTCTTCATGAATGTTTTCTGCTACTGGAAAAAATGCCGTTTCTCCATCTAGCTTTCTTGTAACAATGACGGATACTTCTTTTTCAAACGGTATCCATTTTTCCAGGACACAACGTCCATGGTTCAGAAGCACCTCTGCTTTAGATAGATCCTGCTCGGTTTTAAACACCAACTGACCTTTGCCATCATAGCCGCCTCTTGCGGTTTTCAGTACAGCAGGATAACCAATCCACTCTATTTTTAAAAGTAAATCTTCAACACTTTCGATAACCTCATAGGGCGCCACTTGTACTCCTGCCTGCTGGATGGCCGCCTTTTCCTTGATCCGATCCTGCGTTATGGTTAATAGCTCGGGACCTTGTGGCACATAGGCCTTACCACAAAGCCAGCTTAATGTATCAGCATCAATGTTTTCAAATTCATAGGTAATCACGTCACTCATTACAGCGAGCTTTGCAATGGCCTCGCGATCATCATAAGAACCGATTACTTCGAAGTCCGCCACTTGTCCGCACGGGGAATCGGAAACAGGTTCTAAAACTGCAATACGGTATCCTTGCGCCTTAGCCGCTAATGCCATCATTCTTCCTAGTTGCCCGCCGCCAATAATACCAATGGTAGATCCAGGTAATATCGTCTTGTTATCCAAGTTGATCACTACTTTCTAGAACCTCTAGTTTAATAGTTTCTCTTCTAGCATCTAATTGATTGGCGAGTCTTGCATCTTCTGTGGCTAAAATTTGTGCAGCCAGCAAGCCTGCATTCATGGCTCCCGCTTTCCCAATCGCCACCGTTGCAACGGGCACACCGCCTGGCATTTGCACAATCGACAGCAAGGAGTCCAAACCATTTAACGCTTTTGATTGAACAGGTACACCGATGACCGGCAATGTCGTTTTTGCTGCGACCATGCCAGGGAGATGGGCCGCACCGCCTGCACCTGCGATGATCACCTTTAATCCTCTTTTTCTAGCATTTTCTGCATATGTAAACATCAAATCAGGTGTGCGATGGGCAGAAACAACCTTTTTTTCATAAGGAATTTCAAATTGTTCTAAAATCTCGCATGCAGGCTTCATCGTATCCCAATCTGACTTGCTTCCCATGATCACTCCGACAAGAGTTCCCATCTTTCAGCCCCCTTTTTTAAAAAAACAACTATGTCTGCCCCGTTTTCCATGCAAATAAAATACCCGGACAAATAGCCTCTCCATAAGAGAAAGCCATTTGTCCGGGCATACGAAATCCAGGGTCAACAAATAGTGAGTCTTCGCCCCAAATTGTGCTCGAACATATTGACTTTCCCTCATAGTCCAATAATTTACGGTTATTGGGTAGAAACTTATGGGCCATATTCCCATGGATATACGAGGGTAAAAGTAATTTCTTAATTAACTATCATTATCATACCAAGAACTTCAGTTAAATGTCAACCATAAAATCGAACATTACTTTAAAACAAGTCATGAATGTTCGTGTTTTACTCAACCAACATTGCCTCAAAGACGATTTGGCGGCCAATTGGTTCATAAATAGTCTCTCCACCCCTTTTTACTTCTTGAAAAATAGGCTTTTCTATTCGGCGGACAGGGGAGTACCCATCTTGCTTCATTCTATTCAAGCACTCCTCAATACTTTCATTTTCTTGGACTTCAAATTGCACTTTCTTTTTACTCATGAAAATAGCTTCCCTCTTTTCACCGATTTCACCCAGAAGCCTCCATGAATCGACTTGGGCTCATATGTAATGATAAACGCTTTTGGGTCTAAACTTTTTATCGCTTCATATAGCTTTAATTCAAATTTCCTTGGCGTAAGGATTTGCAGCGCCATTCGGTCGCCCTCGAGTCCATTTGCCTCCCAATTGGTTACGCCATATCCCTTTTCTCTTAATATTCTAGGCAGATTTTTATCATACTCCTTCGTAATTACATTCACCGTAATATAGCCTAACGCCAGCTTTTCCTCAATTTTCATCCCAACAATCACACCAATACCATAACCAACCGCATACGCAATGAGATTTTGAATTTCATTAAGATTATTTAAGACAAGGCCGAGCCCAAGTACATAAATGACCACTTCTATCATACTGAGCGATGCAGCTAAATAACGCTGCCCCTTCAGCGTCAAGATCATCCTTATGGTAAAAAAAGAAACATAAACAATATTAATAATTAGGATAATCGCGACCATCATAAAACTATTTTCTAACACATGAAGTCCTCCCTATTATTATGCCTTCTCCACTTTATCACAAATGTTCTTAAATTCCTGATGAATTTTACTCATTTGCACACAATATATATACCCATCTCTAACGTAAAAAGAGGCGATTAGATGAAAAAAATAGTACTACTAACTATTTTACTTGTTTCTGTTATTATTCCATTCCACTCGATAACATACGCAGATAATAGACATGATACTTTAAAAGCGGCATTTATCCGCGGTGATAATTTGTGGATGAAAAGTGGAAATGTGGAAAGAAAGCTTACACATGAGGGCTTTATAAGGTATCCAAAATGGTCACATGATGGGGAATGGGTTGCCTACTTAAAAGAACAAAGGAAAATGGACGGCTCCATCGATAATGGTGAACTATTTTTATACAATATCCCCTTGAACAAGCATATAAAAGTTACATCCAATGTAACGAGCAATTTCCAGTGGTCTCCACAGCAAAATAAACTTACCTTTCTTAAAAAGTCTGATCTATTTGTTGTTAATACAGCAGATCCAGCAAAGCCATTTCTTATCAATCACCTGGCAGATAAGGTTGAAAACTTTTCTTGGTATCCAAACGGGAAAGAACTATTGATATCCACTAAGGAAAGTCCAACGCTTCATACAGATATCCAGTTATCAAAACTCTCACTAGGAATGGACCGGCAAAAGCCAATTGTAAAGCCGGTTTTTACCATTCAAGTTGGAGCGAAAGATTACTATGTAAGCACCAGCCAGTTTAAATGGTCACACGACCGTAAGTGGATTAGTTTTTTATTAAATCCTACAGCTTCATTGTCAGCAGACAGTAATACTCTTTGTGTGCTTTCTGTGGATGGGCAGGTTTTTCAACGAATAGATGAAATGTTAAATCATGAAGAATGGCTACAATGGGCGCCAAACAGGAATGCTCTTGGCTATATTAGCGGGTTCGGCAGGGAAGTGTTGAAAAATAAACAATTCAAGATACTGGGTGTTCCGGCCTTCCGGAAGGAACGGTTAACTCCTGCGGGGTATGCAGATCGGGATTTTTCTTGGAAAAATAACCATGTATTATACGTTTCACGTTCGCCTGAGAGTGAATTAGTGGAGATCAAGGAACGGCCATTACCAAGCATATTCGAAATATCGGACAATCAAAAACAGGTAACCTTCCCTGCAAAAAATGAAGGTGACTTTGCCCCGCAAGTTCATCGCAGGCAGTTCATTTGGATTAGGACCGATAGGGCGGCTGCCAATATAATTGTAGCGGCAAGTAAAGATATGAAAGAAAAACAATGGATTAAAAACCTTACGATGGCAAGCTGGTATTATGAAAAGTGGAATTGGGAAGAGGTTTTTAGTTTATATAGGGGGTAAGGAATTTTTTATTACTATCCAGTTTATTGCCAATCTCCCTTTTATGCATAAAAAAAGACAATCTTTTCAGATTGTCTTTTTTCTGCCTGGCAACGTCCTACTCTCACAGGGGCGCATGCCCCAACTACCATCGGCGCTGAGAAGCTTAACTTCCGTGTTCGGTATGGGAACGGGTGTGACCTTCTCGCCATAATTACCAGACTAATTTAATTGAGAGATCGTTCTCTCAAAACTAGATAATGCAGAAGAAGTGGTAAAAACGAATAATCAAATGGTTAAGTCCTCGAACGATTAGTATCAGTCAGCTCCACATGTCGCCACGCTTCCACCTCTGACCTATCAACCTGATCATCTTTCAGGGTTCTTACTAGCTTGCGCTATGGGAAATCTCATCTTGAGGGGGGCTTCATGCTTAGATGCTTTCAGCACTTATCCCGTCCGCACATAGCTACCCAGCGATGCCCTTGGCAGAACAACTGGTACACCAGCGGTGCGTCCATCCCGGTCCTCTCGTACTAAGGACAGCTCCTCTCAAATTTCCTGCGCCCACGACGGATAGGGACCGAACTGTCTCACGACGTTCTGAACCCAGCTCGCGTACCGCTTTAATGGGCGAACAGCCCAACCCTTGGGACCGACTACAGCCCCAGGATGCGATGAGCCGACATCGAGGTGCCAAACCTCCCCGTCGATGTGGACTCTTGGGGGAGATAAGCCTGTTATCCCCGGGGTAGCTTTTATCCGTTGAGCGATGGCCCTTCCATGCGGAACCACCGGATCACTAAGCCCGACTTTCGTCCCTGCTCGACTTGTAGGTCTCGCAGTCAAGCTCCCTTGTGCCTTTACACTCTACGAATGATTTCCAACCATTCTGAGGGAACCTTTGGGCGCCTCCGTTACTCTTTAGGAGGCGACCGCCCCAGTCAAACTGCCCACCTGACACTGTCTCCCACCCCGATAAGGGGTGCGGGTTAGAATTTCAATACAGCCAGGGTAGTATCCCACCGACGCCTCCACCGAAGCTAGCGCTCCGGCTTCTCAGGCTCCTACCTATCCTGTACAAGCTGTACCAAAATTCAATATCAGGCTACAGTAAAGCTCCACGGGGTCTTTCCGTCCTGTCGCGGGTAACCTGCATCTTCACAGGTACTATAATTTCACCGAGTCTCTCGTTGAGACAGTGCCCAGATCGTTACGCCTTTCGTGCGGGTCGGAACTTACCCGACAAGGAATTTCGCTACCTTAGGACCGTTATAGTTACGGCCGCCGTTTACTGGGGCTTCGATTCAGAGCTTCGCGTGAGCTAACCCCTCCTCTTAACCTTCCAGCACCGGGCAGGCGTCAGCCCCTATACTTCGCCTTGCGGCTTCGCAGAGACCTGTGTTTTTGCTAAACAGTCGCCTGGGCCTATTCACTGCGGCTCTTCAGGGCTATGAACCCTAAAGAGCACCCCTTCTCCCGAAGTTACGGGGTCATTTTGCCGAGTTCCTTAACGAGAGTTCTCTCGCTCACCTTAGGATTCTCTCCTCGCCTACCTGTGTCGGTTTGCGGTACGGGCACCTTTTATCTCGCTAGAGGCTTTTCTTGGCAGTGTGGAATCAGGAACTTCGGTACTATATTTCCCTCGGCATCACAGCTCAAGCGTTGTGAGAAGCGGATTTTCCTACTTCTCGCTCTAACTGCTTACACGCACATATCCAACAGTGCGCTTACCCTATCCTCCTGCGTCCCCCCATCACTCAAACGATAAAGAGGTGGTACAGGAATATCAATCTGTTGTCCATCGCCTACGCCTTTCGGCCTCGGCTTAGGTCCCGACTAACCCTGAGCGGACGAGCCTTCCTCAGGAAACCTTAGGCATTCGGTGGATGAGATTCTCACTCATCTTTCGCTACTCATACCGGCATTCTCACTTCTAAGCGCTCCACCAGTCCTTACGGTCTAGCTTCAACGCCCTTAGAACGCTCTCCTACCACTGACATCATAGATGTCAATCCACAGCTTCGGTGATACGTTTAGCCCCGGTACATTTTCGGCGCAGAGTCACTCGACCAGTGAGCTATTACGCACTCTTTAAATGGTGGCTGCTTCTAAGCCAACATCCTGGTTGTCTAAGCAACTCCACATCCTTTTCCACTTAACGTATACTTTGGGACCTTAGCTGGTGGTCTGGGCTGTTTCCCTTTTGACTACGGATCTTATCACTCGCAGTCTGACTCCCACGGATAAGTCTTTGGCATTCGGAGTTTGTCTGAATTCGGTAACCCGATGAGGGCCCCTAGTCCAAACAGTGCTCTACCTCCAAGACTCTTACTACGTGAGGCTAGCCCTAAAGCTATTTCGGAGAGAACCAGCTATCTCCAAGTTCGATTGGAATTTCTCCGCTACCCACACCTCATCCCCGCACTTTTCAACGTGCGTGGGTTCGGGCCTCCATCCAGTGTTACCTGGACTTCACCCTGGACATGGGTAGATCACCTGGTTTCGGGTCTACGACTACATACTAAATTCGCCCTATTCAGACTCGCTTTCGCTGCGGCTCCGTCTCTTCAACTTAACCTTGCATGTAATCGTAACTCGCCGGTTCATTCTACAAAAGGCACGCCATCACCCATAAACGGGCTCTGACTACTTGTAGGCACACGGTTTCAGGAACTATTTCACTCCCCTTCCGGGGTGCTTTTCACCTTTCCCTCACGGTACTGGTTCACTATCGGTCACTAGGGAGTATTTAGCCTTGGGAGATGGTCCTCCCTGCTTCCGACCGGATTTCTCGTGTCCGGCCGTACTCAGGATCCACTCAGGAGGGAACGAAGTTTCAACTACAGGGCTTTTACCTTCTCTGGCTGACCTTTCCAGGTCGCTTCATTTACCCCGTTCCTTTGTAACTCCATGTTGAGTGTCCTACAACCCCAAGAGGCAAGCCTCTTGGTTTGGGCTATGTCCCGTTTCGCTCGCCGCTACTCAGGGAATCGCGTTTGCTTTCTCTTCCTCCGGGTACTTAGATGTTTCAGTTCCCCGGGTATGCCTTCTATACCCTATGTATTCAGGTAGAGATACTGTTCCATTACGAACAGTGGGTTCCCCCATTCGGAAATCTCCGGATCAAAGCTTACTTACAGCTCCCCGAAGCATATCGGTGTTAGTCCCGTCCTTCATCGGCTCCTAGTGCCAAGGCATTCACCGTGCGCCCTTTCTAACTTAACCTAAAAGGTTTGTTTCTCTATTAAATAGAGAGAAAACTAAAATGGCGATTACTCGATGTTTACTTTGCTTCTTCTTACGATTATCTAGTTTTCAAAGAACGAATTTTTGAGAGAATTGCACTCTCAAAACTAAACAAACAAGAAACGTCAACCTTATGATCAGTCCGAAAGGACTGCATATTCCTTAGAAAGGAGGTGATCCAGCCGCACCTTCCGATACGGCTACCTTGTTACGACTTCACCCCAATCATCTGTCCCACCTTAGGCGGCTGGCTCCTTACGGTTACCCCACCGACTTCGGGTGTTACAAACTCTCGTGGTGTGACGGGCGGTGTGTACAAGGCCCGGGAACGTATTCACCGCGGCATGCTGATCCGCGATTACTAGCGATTCCGGCTTCATGTAGGCGAGTTGCAGCCTACAATCCGAACTGAGAATGGTTTTATGGGATTGGCTAAACCTCGCGGTCTTGCAGCCCTTTGTACCATCCATTGTAGCACGTGTGTAGCCCAGGTCATAAGGGGCATGATGATTTGACGTCATCCCCACCTTCCTCCGGTTTGTCACCGGCAGTCACCTTAGAGTGCCCAACTGAATGCTGGCAACTAAGATCAAGGGTTGCGCTCGTTGCGGGACTTAACCCAACATCTCACGACACGAGCTGACGACAACCATGCACCACCTGTCACTCTGTCCCCCGAAGGGGAACGTCCTATCTCTAGGAGTGTCAGAGGATGTCAAGACCTGGTAAGGTTCTTCGCGTTGCTTCGAATTAAACCACATGCTCCACCGCTTGTGCGGGCCCCCGTCAATTCCTTTGAGTTTCAGCCTTGCGGCCGTACTCCCCAGGCGGAGTGCTTAATGCGTTAGCTGCAGCACTAAGGGGCGGAAACCCCCTAACACTTAGCACTCATCGTTTACGGCGTGGACTACCAGGGTATCTAATCCTGTTTGCTCCCCACGCTTTCGCGCCTCAGCGTCAGTTACAGACCAGAAAGCCGCCTTCGCCACTGGTGTTCCTCCACATCTCTACGCATTTCACCGCTACACGTGGAATTCCGCTTTCCTCTTCTGCACTCAAGTCCCCCAGTTTCCAATGACCCTCCACGGTTGAGCCGTGGGCTTTCACATCAGACTTAAAGGACCGCCTGCGCGCGCTTTACGCCCAATAATTCCGGACAACGCTTGCCACCTACGTATTACCGCGGCTGCTGGCACGTAGTTAGCCGTGGCTTTCTGGTTAGGTACCGTCAAGGTACCGGCAGTTACTCCGGCACTTGTTCTTCCCTAACAACAGAGCTTTACGACCCGAAGGCCTTCATCGCTCACGCGGCGTTGCTCCATCAGACTTTCGTCCATTGTGGAAGATTCCCTACTGCTGCCTCCCGTAGGAGTCTGGGCCGTGTCTCAGTCCCAGTGTGGCCGATCACCCTCTCAGGTCGGCTACGCATCGTCGCCTTGGTGAGCCGTTACCTCACCAACTAGCTAATGCGCCGCGGGCCCATCTGTAAGTGACAGCCGAAACCGTCTTTCAGCATTTCCTCATGAGAGGAAATGGATTATCCGGTATTAGCACCGGTTTCCCGGTGTTATCCCAGTCTTACAGGCAGGTTGCCCACGTGTTACTCACCCGTCCGCCGCTCACCCTAGGGAGCAAGCTCCCAAAGATCCGCTCGACTTGCATGTATTAGGCACGCCGCCAGCGTTCGTCCTGAGCCAGGATCAAACTCTCCAAGAAAGTTGATTAGCTCATTTGTTACGTTGGCTTAGTTTCATCTATATTGAAACTAAAAAATATTGTTTGTTGACGTTTTTGTTTGTTTAGTTTTCAAAGAACAATTCGTTACTTCGTTTAGAAGCAACTTTATTACTATATCATTTCGTTAATTTCTTGTCAACAACTTTTTGAAATGTTTTTAACATCTTCATGTTGTTAACTCGTCAGTAACGACTGCTTTAATATAATAACACCATGAATACAGAACGTCAACCATAATAATAAACTTTTCCTTTTTTTTGAGGAATAAGAAAAGCCGACCTCAGTGGCCGGCTTTTCTTATTTTGAAATTTTAACAATACCTTCTTGCTTTAGATCAACTAGACCCTGCTTTTCAATGACCACCTTTTCACCTTCAGCTAAGTTTGTGAACACAATGGGTGAAATTGTAGAGGTTGCATTTGCTTTTATATAATCCAGATTCACTTTTAATAATGGTTGTCCTTTTACAATGCAGTCATTTTCGGAAACTAACGGTTCAAATCCTTGCCCTTTTAGGTTAACGGTATCAATCCCAACATGGATTAATATTTCACGACCACTATCTGAAAGGATACCAATCGCATGTTTCGTAGGGAAAAGATTGACGATTTTTCCATCTACAGGTGAAACCACCATTCCCTCTGCCGGTATAATGGCAAAACCGTCTCCCATCAACTTTCCTGCAAACACTTGATCCGGTACTTCTGTAATAGGCTTGATTTCTCCTTTAAGAGGTGCAACAAAATTTCCGTCACCGTTGCGTTCGGACCGAAGCGCTTCAGATGGAATCTCCCCTAAGTGTTGTCCCAGACCTTTTTCCAGGGCGTTACCAGGTGTTGTGCGTTGACGTTTTCCTACTATTATATCTTCTATTTGACCTTTGATGGTTTCAGAACGTGGTCCTAAGATTGCTTGAATATTGTTTCCTACTTCAAGCACACCTGCAGCCCCTAATTTTTTCAATTGACCCTTGTCTACAATCTTACTATCATATACAGAAACACGGAGACGAGTAATACACGCATCTAGATGGGCAATATTTTGTTGTCCGCCCATTGCTTCAAGAATTTGATAGGGAAGGTCACCTTTTTGTCCTTTCGGAACCTCCGTCGCTGATACACTTTCATCATCTTCTCTACCTGGTGTTTTTACGTTAAACTTGGTAATAATAAAGCGGAATACAAAGTAATAAACAACCGCAAAAACAATACCTAATAGTACAGCAATCCACCAACGCTCTTTTCCTGGAAGGATACCAAATAGGAAAAAGTCAATGGCACCACCGGAGAATGTGTAACCCAAATGAACCTTAAACATTGCCATCACTATAAACGCTAACCCATCGAGGACTGCGTGGATAAAGAATAACAATGGCGATACAAACAAAAATGAAAATTCCAGTGGTTCCGTAATACCTGTTAGGAACGATGTTAATGCAGCAGAACCCAACAATCCCGCCACCATCTTTTTCTTTTCAGGTTTCGCTGTATGATACATGGCCAGAGCTGCAGCTGGCAAACCAAACATCATAACAGGAAATTCGCCTTGCATAAAGTAACCAGCCGTAAGTTTTACATTATCTTTTAATTGCGCAAAGAAAATCGTCATGTCACCATGAACAATATTGCCTCCAGCTGTTTTATAGGAACCGAACTCATACCAGAATGGGGCATACCAAATATGATGCAATCCAAATGGAATAAGTAATCTCTTAATAAATCCAAAAGCAAATACAGCTAGGTATGTTCCGCTTCCAAGCATCCAGTTTGAAGCAGCATTCATCCCGTGCTGAATTGGCGGCCATATAAGCAAGAGCAATAGACCAGTAATTAACGAGAACACAGCTGTTACAATCGGTACAAACCGTTTGCCGGCAAAAAATCCAAGGAACGAAGGCATTTCAATATTGTAGTATCGATTGTAGGCAAAAGCCGCAAGTAATCCGACAATAATCCCTCCAAATACTCCTGTTTGCAGGGTTGGAATACCTAGTACATTTGCATAAGATGGATCTGTTCCTACCATTTCCGCCGTAACACCAGCCCACGTGCACATAACCTGGTTTAACACTAAATAACCGACAATAGCCGCTAGGGCAGCAGCACCGTCTCCCGCTAAACCCAAAGCAACACCCGCTGCAAAGATTAGCGCTAAGTTGCCAAAAATGATGGAGCCTGCGTCCTCCATCACACTGGCAACCAATTGAATCCAATGTGCATCAAGAAACGGCAAATAATTAAGCGTTGTCGGCTGTTGAAATGCATTGCCGATACCAAGCAAAAGACCAGCTGCCGGCAATAGGGCAACCGGAAGCATAAGCGCCTTCCCGACTTTTTGTAAGACGCCAAAGGCGTTTTTAAACATATCAATACTACCTCCCTACTAAATTCCCAAACCTCATAAGACATTAACTTTTTGGTAAAAAAAACAATAAAAAAGGCAAGAGTAAAAGTTCAACTGAATGAAGGTATAGGCATAGATTCCCCCTAACACTTCATTTCAATTAATACTTTTCACCCATGCCTGATCGTATCAGTAACACGTAAAAAATAATAGCTATTTATATTTATTTTGAAGTCTTTGTAAATGCATCGTTAAATAAACGGCTTCTGCATCAAAAACACTCAATTTTAA
The DNA here is from genome assembly GCF_030915505.1 of Neobacillus sp. OS1-2. Classification (GTDB taxonomy): domain Bacteria; phylum Bacillota; class Bacilli; order Bacillales; family Cytobacillaceae; genus Neobacillus. The sequence goes on along the minus strand of NZ_CP133265.1, from coordinate 2,317,892 downwards.
GGTTTGCTGCATCACTTTAATGAGCTTCCACGCAAGATTATAGCACACAGGGTATTCCTCTTTAAATAGAGAAGCAATTTTTTTTGGTTCTTCTACTCTCTCACCCTTCATTACACGGTTAATAGCAAAGTGAAGATGGCGAACTAGCCTCATATAATCGATGCTTTCTTTATCAATTTCGAATTTAAACTGATCCTCTACCATTTCTACCAGCTTGCTGACAAGCTGCGAATGTTGATTCACAACTGATAGATTTTTATTTGTAATTGCACTATGGACGTGAAGAGCAATAAATCCAATTTCGCCAACAGGCAGGCTTATTCCCGTCTTCGCTTTAATGTCCTCGACCACTTCTGCCGCGACTTCATACTCATGGCGGTAAAGCGCCTTCGTCTCAACAAGGAATGGGTTTCGCATTTCCATACCTTGTGAAGCTCTTGTCAAGGCAAACATTAAATGATCCGTTAATGCCACATGAATATGTTCATTTAAAACAGAATGTGTTCGTTGCTTAATTAAGTCAATCGAGGAAATAATGACCTCTAAATAATCGTTATCAATAAAGGGTAGCAGCTTGATGTAGTTTTCTTGTACTTTTTCACTTTTTAAGACAAACAGCTTTTCAACCGCATCCGTATCAATATAGTCGCCTTGTTTTCGATTAAACCCAATGCCTTTCCCTATTAAAACAACTTCTTCATAGGAAGGGTGTTTAGCGATTAATACATTGTTATTTAATACTTTTTCTATAAGTAAGTTTGCCAAACCCTAACCTCCTATTCCTCTCCTAATAACAAACATGTAATTTCATGTTATAAGAGGCGCTAAAAGAAGTCAACGACAAAGATCGACAACTTTACGAAAACTGGCTGGCAAATCATTCAAACTTCATCCCTCTTAACCCAATTAAAAAGAACAATGCACTAAATCCAAGCAGTGCTGCTGTATCTTTTATGATCGTTCCGGCATGCAGGCTACCGCTGATAATTTCTTTAAAACCTGCCATTGCCCATGTTTGTGGTACACCCAAGGCAATTTTCTGCATGAAATCTGGTACTACATCAATGGGCCAATAGACACCGCCAAGCATACAAGTGCTCACGATTAAAACAGCACTCACCGCGGAGGCCTGTTGTTTTGTTTTGACCAGCCCCGCCATCATCAGACCAAAGCCGACTATACACAGAATGACAAGAGATGCATAAGGAATCATATAAAATAAATTTCCCCATGTTGTATCAAACATCAGGTTCATTGTCACCATCAGTACCGCTAACTGTATCCACCCCATGAAAAAGTAAGCTAAAAGGTAACCAAGGATGATTTGCACTTTGCTGGCAGGAGAAACAATCAGTCTCCCCCAAGTACCACCCGTTCTTTCGTCAAGTATGGTCGAAGCTGCTCCTGATAGACCAAACATCATAAACATGATGGCAAACCCTACAAACATAAGGTTGATATCAACATTGGTTTTCGCATCTTTTTGGATGATCTGCTTTTCGACCTGCACACCTTTATTGTTCGCCACTGCGGCAAGAACCTTTGGAAAGGCATCCTTCTCCAATTTCGAAGTAGTCTGATAAGATCTTACGACAAGCCCTGCCGTTCCCTCCAAATGGGATGATAATGCAAGATAATTCTCCGTCTTTCGCTGAACAATAATATCAAATAACGGTTTCTTTTCTATTATTCTTTGCTCGACATCCGTTGAAATTACCACTGCAGCAATGGCGTCTTGAGCGGATACATTCTTTTTAGCCTGTTGTTTCGTTGTTTTTTTCCATTCATAATGATGATCCGCTTTTAAAAGGGTCAAAATCTTTTGGCTGACTTCAGCATTACCTGCTACCACATTCACCACCGGTTTATTCTGTCCCGAATTGATGGTCATACCGCCAAAGATCCAACTAAATAATGCTGGCATGACGAACATAAGCACCAAAACTCCAGGTGATTTAAAAAACTCCTTCAAATGAAGCATTAAAATCGTCCAGATTTTACGCATATTTACCTCTCCTTTCAAATGAAAGGCGAATTAAGCCAATCGTAAAAAAGAGTAAGCCTAAGCCAATGGATCCGCCAATTGCAGGGAGAATCTTAGTCAATGTTGCGCCGGACATCAAATCTAAATAGGTTTGCAAGGCAAGCCCGTTCGGTAAAAACTTGGTAACGAATACAACCCAATCCGGAAATACGTAGAGTGGAACCATACTCCCACCTAACGCAGCCATAATTTGCGTTCCAAACATCCCGGCAACATTAAATGACTTTTCCGTTTTTATAAAAGAGCCCGCTAACACACCGAGTCCGCTGGCATTGATAACAAAAGCCAACGTCATACTAGCAATGCCTGAAATCGAAGGTCCCCAATCAACCCCAAAAATGATTCGTGTTCCGGCAATGATAATAAATGCTTGGGTTAAGCAAATAATAATTAATCCGAGTAATTTTCCAAGAAGATAATTTGGATAGGTTAGATTTGTTAGCAGTAATCGTTGATACACATCTTGCTCTTTCTCGAGGATCATGGTGGAAACTCCTTGGACCACTGTCATTAACAAAAACATCACGCCCATGGCAGCAGCATAATATTGAAACGAACTGACCGGCTTTGTTTTCGCATCAACAGTCGTTTCTGTTACCAATGGTTTCTTTCCGTACCCATCCTGAACCAAAGCGCTTTGCCCCCCTGCCTGAACAGGCTGGGCCATTTGCGCCGCTGTTGCCTCAATTGGAATCGTGCGAGAAAACTGCTCAATCACAGTTTGAACGATGGTTGGATTAATAACGGTGTCAGGCACCGCTAATATTTTTACTTTTGTGCCCTTGCCGGTCATTAGTGAAGTTGTGAAGTCTTTTTCGATGATGATGCCGACGGTTAGGTTGTGGTTTTGTAGCTTTTTTACCATTTCATTTTCTTGATAGTATTTCACTCGAATTTGTTTGGATAAGTTTTTCGTAAGGACTTCGTCGGTGAGGGCTTTACTTAATTGTCCTTGGTCCAAATTCACAACCCCAAGGGTAAACTTTTTAATCGTAAACGCTTCATCTTCCTTCATCATACTGCCGAATGCAGAACCTAAAATGGCAATTAACAATAGCGGCATCAAAATGAGGGTTAAAAAGGCCTTTTTATCCCGCGCGACAAGCAGCAAGTCCTTCCTTGCCAGCCACCAAAACTTCATGATTCCCGCCTCCTAATCCCTTAAGTTTCTACCAGTTAAATGTAAAAACACACTCTCGAGGTTCGGTTCGACGATATCCACAGACGTAATCTTTATGCCGGTTTTTGTCACTGACTGGATGAAATCAGTCAAAATCACCTGCGGTTCCTTATGAAAGACCATTATTTGTTGATCCTGAATTTGAATATCATTTTCTGGAAAAAGGCTTGTTAAAGACTGAGCAAGTCCAGCCATCTTAGATTCATCCTTATTGATGGTTAAGATCACCTTCGATTGGTCACCGATCGTTTCCCTTAATTCACTTAATGTACCAGAAGCAATTAATTGACCATGGTCAACAATCCCAATCCTTTCGCATAGATACTCCACTTCCTCCATATAGTGACTCGTATAAATAATCGTCATCCCTTCACTGTTTAAATGCTTAACCGTTTCTAAAATATGATTCCTCGACTGCGGATCAATGCCAACTGTCGGTTCATCCATGATTAACAACTCTGGTTTATGTAAAATGGCAGCCCCGATATTAACACGCCGCTTCATTCCGCCGGAAAAGGTCTCCACCTTGTCCTTCGCCCGCTCGGTTAAACCGATAATCTCAAGCACTTGGTCTACACTTTTTTCCAGTTCAATACCGGATAAATCATACATTCTTCCCCAAAACTTTAAATTTTCCCTTGCTGACATCGCTTGATAGAGAGCGATCTCCTGCGGGACGACGCCAATCCATTTTTGGGCTTGCTTCGGGTTCTTGACGACGTCAATGCCTTTCATCCGAATTTCACCTGAAGTGGGCGGAAACAAGCCAGTCACCATATGAATTGAAGTTGATTTCCCCGCTCCATTTGGCCCAAGCAGCCCATAAGACTCCCCTTTTTCCACCTCGAACGAAACACCCTTCACAGCTTCAAAATCCCCAAAGCTTTTTCGTAAATCCTGAACGGTTAGCATGTTCATAAGCAACCACTCCTTTTTCAACATCTTCTTACACTACACATCATACAGAAGAGAGATGGCGGATTTTGTAAATTCGTGTCTCTCGGAAAAATAAAAATAGGAACTGCGACCCATTCGCAGTTCCCTTTTCACGCACTATTTCAAGAAGATAAAATATAGGACAAAAATTACAAAGAATAAATACATGATCGGGTGGATTTCCTTGCTTTTCCCTTTCACTAACATTGTAATTGGGTAGAAGATAAAACCCATGGCAATCCCAGTCGCAATACTGTACGTAAGCGGCATTGCCACCATGGTTAAGAATGCTGGAACAGCAATCTCAAACCGTTTCCAGTCAATTTTCCCCAAAGAAGAAACCATCAAGACCCCGACAATGACCAATGCTGGTGTTGTTACAGGTGAGGTTATAACTGATAATAACGGAAAGAAGAAGATCGATAAGACGAATAATGCACCAGTTACTAATGAAGCAAATCCCGTTCTTGCACCGGCTGCAACCCCCGCGGTTGACTCCACATAAGATGTAGTAGTCGATGTTCCGAGTACAGCCCCAACGCTAGTAGCGATGGAATCGGAAATGAGCGCCCTTCCTGCATTAGGAAGCTTATTATCTTTCATTAAGCCCGCTTGGCTGGCAACGGCAACAAGCGTCCCGGCATTATCAAAGAAATCAACAAACAAAAACGTTAAAACAATTCCAAGCATTGTGGTTGTATAAAATGAACTATCACCAAATGAAGAAAAGGCAGCCCCAAAGGTTGGTGCTAAACTAGGAACATCCCCGACCACTTGATGCGGCATTTTTATTTCGCCAAAAATCACTCCGACAATCGCTGTCAAAATCATCCCATAAAATACGGCACCTTTAATGCCGCGTGTCATCATAATAACTGTTACGACTAGCCCGAAAATAGCGAGTAGCGGACCGCCTGCCGTTAAGTCACCTAAGCCGACAAGGGTAGCATCATTATTAACAATGATTCCAGCACTTTGTAAACCTACAAAAGTAATGAATAAGCCAATCCCGGCTCCAACAGCATGCTTTAAATCAATCGGAATGGCATTAATAATTTTTTCACGAAGTCCTGTTAACGTAAGCAAGAAGAAAAACACACCTGAAATCAATACAGCACCTAATGCATGCTGCCACGGAATTCCACTGCCTAACACAACTGTGAAAGCAAAAAAGGCGTTTAATCCCATCCCCGGTGCTAATGCCAGAGGATATTTTCCCAGCAGTCCCATGATAATCGAGCCGATGGCAGATGCTAAAGCTGTGGCAACGAATACGGCACCATGATCCATACGTAAAGCATCCGGAAAATCCTTTATTGCCGCCAGCGATAAGGTTAGCGGGTTAACCACTAGAATATATGCCATCGCTAAGAAAGTAGTAAACCCACCAATCAATTCTCTACGATAATTTGTCCCATGTTTCTCAAACTCAAAATACTTCTGCATTCTTCTTCCCCCTATAAATCTTTTCTTTAGTATGCAAAAAAGACGCTCACGATATTTCTACCGGAGCGTCTGACTTTGGGCATGTGCAATAAATAGAGGGAAAAATGCCTCTTTATTCAAAACACTGCCTCGTAGTCAAGCTATTTACGGTAGCTCGGTAGAAACTTTTGGGCCATATCCCCAACATTATACGATGCAAATATATAAGTTCTTTAATACGTTTTTTATTTTAACAGAGGAATTAGAACTTGTAAACAAAAAATACGAACAATGTTATTGGAAAAATTAACATTGTTCGTATTTTAGAGTTGTTATTCTATTTATTCATTCTATAAACTTCGTGAATCATCCAGCTCAGCCATACGCCTCAGGCCAGGGCTCCCGCTTTTGTTATTCCCACTCAATCGTAGCAGGTGGCTTGGAAGTAATGTCGTAGACCACTCGATTGACATGTGCTACTTCGTTTACGATCCGTGTCGAGATAAGTTCAAGTACATCCCACGGAATCCGTGCCCAATCGGAGGTCATACCATCGATGGAAGTAACCGCACGAATACCAATGGTGTAATCATACGTTCTAGCATCGCCCATAACGCCGACACTGCGAATGTCCGGAAGCACGGTGAAGTATTGCCAAATTTCACGGTCAAGCCCGGCCTTTTTAATTTCCTCGCGAAGGATCCAATCCGAATCGCGGACGATTTCAAGTTTTTCATCAGAAATCGCTCCAAGTACACGAATCCCTAGACCAGGACCCGGAAATGGCTGTCTCCAGACGATATCATCCGGAATACCAAGCTCCGTTCCAAGTGCACGAACCTCATCCTTAAACAAGGTGCTCAACGGTTCAATTAATGTAAACTGCATATCTTCCGGCAGACCGCCGACATTGTGATGCGATTTAATTGTTTGTGCTGTTGCTGTACCGCTTTCGATTATATCTGTGTAAAGTGTTCCCTGGGCCAAAAACTCGATCCCTTCAAGCTTTGTAGCTTCATCATCGAATACATAAATAAATTCATTACCGATGATTTTCCGCTTTTTCTCTGGATCGGATACACCCTCAAGCTTGGATAAGAACCGATCTTTCGCATCCACTTTGATCACGTTCATATGGAAACCTTCAGAGAAAGTTTTCATGACGCTGTCCGCTTCATTTTTTCGAAGCAGGCCGTGGTCAACAAAAATACAAGTTAACTGATCGCCAATCGCTTTATGGATGAGAACTGCTACAACAGAGGAGTCAACTCCGCCGCTTAAAGCACAAAGAACTTTTTTGTCACCAACAGTCTCGCGAATCTTCGCCATTTCCATTTCAATGAAATTCTCCATTGACCAATCGCCGCTAGCACCGCAGACAGTAAAGACGAAATTCTTGAGCAGTTCATTGCCGTAAACGGAATGGCGCACTTCTGGATGAAATTGAACAGCGTAAAGCTTGCGTTCCGCATCGCTCATCGATGAAATCGGACAGGACGGGCTTGTACCATCAACGGTAAACCCTTCAGGTGGCTCGACAACCAAGTCACCATGACTCATCCATACTGTCTGTTCCGCAGGCAGCCCTTTGAAAAGAGCTGAGTCCTTCTCCACTGATATCATCGCTTTGCCATATTCACGGTGCTGCGCTTTTTCAACCTTTCCATTGAAATGCACGGTCATCAGTTGCATTCCGTAGCAAATCCCAAGAATCGGCAGACCCATGTCAAAAATGGCTTCATCACAGCGGAAGGAATTTTCATCATACACACTGTTAGGGCCGCCAGAAAAAATAATGCCCTTTGGATTCATTTTGCGAATTTCTTCTGCCGTAATCGTATGCGGATGAAGTTCACTATACACACCGAATTCACGAATCCGCCGTGTAATCAACTGATTATATTGACTTCCAAAATCTAAAACAACAATCATATCTTGCTTTTTCGTCAAAGCTGCCACCCCAATTTTTTAAAGTTATTACCTAGCTTTTACAAAAATGAACATAAAAAAACTAGAATTCTCCCCTCCAACAAAATATCAGGAAGGCAGAATTCTAGTTATCTCGCAAAATCACCGACAGAAAAACTCTGCCTTCATAGTCAGGCCATTACATTGGTGACCCGGTAGAGACTCTCGAACCTTATTTTCGAGGATATATGAAGGAAACGTACTATTTAGAAAAGCATAAAGCGCCCGTGGCGCTTTAAACTAAACGTTGAATTGTTCATATTGTATCAATAGGTTGTTTTTTCGGTCAAGTGATTGTCCTTTTAATTAAATTTTCCCACAATTTTCGTGATCCTTTCCATGTGCCCTTTGGAAGATTCTGCTGATACATATATTGTTCATAAAGGGTTGTGAGCCGGGACATCTCCCGCGTTGAAAAGAACGTATCGATATACCGGGCATAGTTCCTAAGTGTTTGGTTTTCCTTTCGCTTTATCCCATAGCGGTCAAGCTGATTTAGTAAAACCAAATACGCCGCACCCATACTTTCGTCTTTTTTCTTGAATTTGTAAAGCAGGACTATCCCATATGGAATCCACTTGCCGCGGATGCGATATAGAATTGCCGCCATCACAGTGAGAAAAACGAAAATAAGGGTGACACTTTTCCAATTTTTCTTCATGAGTGATGTTGCTTTCAACCAGATACTTTCCAAATCAAAAGACTTATCTGCCTTTTTTACATCCTCCGATTCATCTCGTTCTTCCTTCTGAGGCTTTTTCACCGTCGGCGGTGTCGTCTGCTGGTTCGTGGTTGAAGTACCATCTGTTGCATCATAATTGATGATTAGCCCATTGGAAAATCCTTTTGTTGGTTCAAATGGAACCCAGCCTTGATTTGGGAAAAAAACCTCCACCCATGAATGGGCATTATTGTTGGTCACTTCGTAATACTGTTTTGTCGAGTCATCTGCGCTATACTCTAAAAAATCTCCGCCCGTGTACCCTTTTACCCAGCGAGTGGGGATTCCAAGTGTCCTTAGCATAACCGCCATCGAGGTGGAAAAGTTATCACAATACCCCCGCTTGGTCTCGAACAAAAATTGATCCACATAATCATCATTCGTGCCAGGCACCGCAACATTTTTTTGGTCATAGGTGAATCCTGCATTGCTAAAATAGCTTTCCACCGCTTGCGCCTTGTCAAACCAGTTCAATTTTCCTGCAGTAATTTCTACTGCTAAATCTTTAATTCTTGGCGGTAATCCTTCTGGCAAAAGCGTATACCTCTGATAAAACGTGTTAGACGGATCCATGCTCGTTGTTTGTTTTAAATCATTTGCCTTATATTTCGGTATCTTAAAGTCCACAGAAAATCCCTGGGGCACGACAGTCTCGTGATTTTTATTGTAAAAGCCAATCCTCTCATTGAACGTATCAATGACAAATGGAGTCCTGTTAGAGTCAGAAGGCTCTATCGATAAGATTTTCTGTATGCCCGCAGGGTACATGATGAAGTGGTAGCGATACTGTTGATTAATCGAAACAAGCGCAGTTTCTTTTATGGTTTCCACTGTATCTGGAATAGAATAAACAGGCACCAGATCCCCCTGCCCAAAGAAGTTAGAGGTTGAACCAGACGCATTCCAGCCCTTTCCCGTATACGCATCCTTTGTTTCCATTTTCCAATAATTCTTTCCATCCGCCTCATACTTAAAAACCGGACTGCCATCAGCAATAAACGGGCCACCCAGTGCGCCATCATTCGTCCCGTAGCCGATTCGCTGCGGCCCGACACCATTGCCCTCCTGCTCAACTTTAGGGTTATTGGCGGAAAAATAAGGAACTGGATCCGGCCATATCGGTGCGGCTTTCGGTGCTGTCATTCCCACTACCACGCTAACCGCAATCATCACCATCAGCGGCGCCATCCATTTTCGAATAAACTGAGGTTCAACAGTTACCTTTTCCTTTTGGATAAACCGGTAAAAGGTCAACATCCCCATCACTGCAAATCCCGCTACTACTGTTCGAACAATTGCCGCTTTTGCATTATAAGGCGTAAACGTGTCCAATACAGTGATATAAACTAAAGTCATAAAAAGGAAGAGAAAAATCCGCTGGCGATGTAAGAGCCAATAATCGATTAGGTACACCATTAGCCATAACAGGATAAAAAGCAACAGCGTCCGAAATTCATTGGATAAGTCGTTCCACTGTCTGCCCGATAATAACCCCAAGTTGTTTGCCATATCTGCGATAAACGATTTCAACCAACTCAAATGAAAGAAACTTTCAATAAAATAGAAATGATGAATGGAAAATAAAATAAATAAAAGCTTGATCAGTGCCTGCCAAATTCTTTTTAGGCCAAAAAAAGATAAGGCAAAAGCAATCAGCAGGAAGAAGATAAACGTCTCCATATTATCTGTTTTTGTTAATTGTTCAACCGGCCTCAGCCATTCCCACATAAGGAAAAAGCTAAGGGTGTATAACAAAAACGAGGGAAAATTCCTTTTCATGATCGAAACACCTCCGAGAAGGCTGTCTGATATTCACCCTCATGAACCATGACAACGCGCACCCCACGTGCATTTGCGATTGAAATCAGGGAACGTTCATTTTCTGATGGCGATTCCTTATGACCTTTTAGGAGAAAAAGGGTAATGCCCCCTTTTCTTTTTCCAAGAAAGCTTGCTTTTTCAATTAACGGCTTCGTTACTTGGGCAGTTACGAGCATAAAAGAGACTGTCTGCAGCATGAATTGCCCCTCTGCCTCTAATACCTTTTCAAAGGGTCGCAAGCTTTTCGCTTCGATTTTGGCCAGATGGTAAAAGAGCTGCCTTAATTGCTGTTCTCCGCCACGAATAGGAAAGGAGGTACGTTCATTACTAATGGTTAACAGGCCTGTCTGCGCTCCCTTTTTCAGGATGGCTCTTACTAGCGATGCAGTAAAGGAAACGACCGGTTCAAAGCGTTTATCCGGTACACAGTCCATGACAACCAATACATCATGGGATTGCCGCTGTTCAAATTCCTTCGTCATAATTTCATTCCGTTTCGCAGACGCTTTCCAGTTTATCCAGGAAAAACGATCCCCCGGCTGATAATCCCTGACGCCAATTACCATCGTGGTATCGCGCTGCACACGTTCCCTTGAAGCGGTTAGCCCTTGATCAAATTGATTTTCAAACGGCCGGTATAAAAGCTCCGAATAAGCGGGATAGACAATCACTTTCCCGGAAGTCTCAACACTCTTCTCCTTTTCAAATAATCCAAGCGGATCACCCGTTTTTAAAGTAAAGGAGGTAAAAAGGTGTTCTCCGCGCGGTAGCTCATCAATGATATATTCATAGGAAAATTCCTTTTTCAGGCCAGGAAGGATAAGGGCCTTTACTTTCTTTTGCTGAGGGGCATATCTCAACACATCAGCCAATTGATCTTCGATGAGCAAATAAAATAATGGAAATCCCTTAGAGCGCTTTATGGTTACAGTCACCTTCAACGCTTCACCTGCATTGTAATCTGATTTCGGCAATTCCCTTGTGACTTCAAGCTCATTTAAGGAATAGAAGGATAGGGCCACACAATAAATGGCAAATGGCAAAAAGCTATAAAATAAAAACCAGCTGACAAATCCCCCTTGGAACATAGCATACGAGAAGGTTAGGAGAATTAAAAAGAGTAATAGGATAAACCTCCATGCCTTTTTGAATGGAATCCATCGTTTTTTCATTTATTTCACGAACCTTCTGACGGGTACGGGAACCCTGGCGATGACTCGGTTAACTACTTCTTCCGCAGAAATCCCTTCGAATTTTGCCTCTGATTTTAAGATAATCCGATGGGACAAGACAAACGGGGCCAAATATTGAATATCATCCGGCAGAATGTATTCACGACCATACATATAAGCATAGGCCTGAGCTGCTTTCATCAAGGCGATGGACCCCCTTGGGCTTGCACCCAAATAGACACTTCCATGTCCTCTTGTGCGATTTACGATATCAACAATATAGCGCTTAATCGTATCATCAACGAACACTTCTTTCATATTCTTCTGCAGGGTGAGCAGCCCTTCAAGATCGATAACAGGGTACAAATCCTCAATTGGCGGAACTTTCTGGGCTCGATTCAGCACTTCCATTTCTTCTTGTAAATCTGGATAACCCATCTTCATTTTTAATAAAAAGCGGTCAAGCTGGGCCTCCGGAAGCGGATAGGTCCCCTCGTATTCAATCGGGTTTTGTGTCGCCATTACGAAAAACGGCTTATTCAATTGATGTGTCACTCCGTCGATGGTAACACTGGCCTCTTCCATCCCCTCTAGAAGCGCCGATTGCGTTTTCGGCGATGTTCGGTTAATTTCATCAGCGAGGATGATATTCCCCATCAGCGGGCCCGGGCGAAATTGAAATTCCATCTCTTTCGGATTATATATGGAAACACCGGTTACATCGGAAGGTAACAGGTCTGGCGTAAATTGAATTCTCCGGAAGTTGGCATTAACTGATTTTGCAAGGGCGCGAACCATCATCGTCTTTCCGACACCAGGTACGTCTTCTAGTAGCACGTGACCTCCCGCTAGCAGGGCAACAAGACTTAGCTCGGCAACGTTCCTTTTTCCTATCATAACCTTTTCAATATTGGCAATTATTTTTTCTATCGTGGGATTCATTTGTTCATATGACAAGGGGCTTCCTCCTCAAGCTGTTCTATACCTTTTTATGGCATGCTATCTACTAATTCTACTTTTTTTTGGAAAAGTCCTGTTAAAATGGCACATAATATTCAAATTCAGTGGGATTTACATCTTTGAACGGGGATTAATAGGTATGCTCGTGTACGATGTAGGCTTCTATTGGACGTTTTTTATTGGGATTCGGGATGTTTTGTCCAATAGAGCTCTTCTATAGGACTTTTCCATCGGGATTCGGGATATTTTGTCCCATAGAGCTATTCTATTGGACTTTTCCGTCGGGATTCGGGATGTTTTGTCCAATAGAGCTCTTCTATTGGACTTTTCCATCGGGATTCGGGATGTTTTGTCCCATAGAGCTCTTCTATTGGACTTTTCCATCGGGATTCGGGATGTTTTGTCCAATAGAGCTCTTCTATTGGACTTTTCCATCGGGATTCGGGATATACCCTCTTCAATGGTAAGGCCCGGAACAAAAGAAACTCGCCAAATCAATCTAGTTGGCGAGTTTCCTTATTGTTGTTTTATTATAATCCAATACGTTTTGAAAGTGGATTAATAGGTTAGTCCATGACCAAGTTTATAGATATTGCCATCACGATCTTTATAAGCGTATGAAAGTCCTTCAGGCATATACTTGTCCTTGTCATAACCCGGTACGTCATTTCTTGATACACAATCGCCCTTTTCATTCACTGCTATAACCGCATCACTTGCAGGCAATGTCAACGGTAAGACACCTACCGGACGGAAGTTGCCCGCCATCACTTCAAACTGCGCCTTATAGTATGTGTCGTATCCAGCGATTAAAACATCGGCCAATGGTTCAACATTTCCAAGGATCCATGGCAGGATGACATTCACACTTATCATCACTTTTCCTCCACGAACATGGATACTGTCCGCAACCTCTTTAAGATGATCCATACCGGTCAAGGTCGTTTCTTGATACCGAGAACCATCCAAAGCAGCCACTGTTTTATTCTCGCATATTTCAAGTTCTAGGAGGCCTGGTGTCGCATTGAAATAAGCACCGGATTTGGGACTTAAAAACAAAATAGCTGTGTCGGCTTCATCATAATTATCGGTCAAGGTAAATTGGCCTAATTCCTGGCATTCCTTCCTAGCCTTTTCCGTGTAAGAAGCTGCTCTTTCCGGTTCCTTGTGGAAAACCTCCACATAAACCTTCTTAAGGTTTTCGGCTGTTAAAGGTAATGTTTGCTTACTATTTTTAAGCACTGTGACCGACTTTTTGTGGGCTTCATAAGCAGCTTCCCAGTTTGCTGGATTACTTACCACTGAAAGAGCATTTTCTGTTGAAACATAGGTACGATCATCAAATAATCCTAAGGCAAACATTTCTGTAAGAAGGCGTACATTTGCTTCATTTATACGCTTTTCACTAATCCAGCCATTTTCAACGGCTTTTTTCAGGTTTTCAATATCATTTGTATCAGAAACAAGATCTGTCCCCGCATTGACCGCCTTTGCAAAGCGTTCAGCCTCGCTCAACGTTTCAACGCCCCAGCTCATTTTACTTGTGACACCGCTGTCGCTATTTATATAACCCTTAAACCCTAGTTTTTCTCTAAGGATATGCTGTAAAAAGTAATGATTGAAGGTAAAGCCAACCTCTTCGAATGGTATATCTTCTCCTTCGAATTCTTGAACCGTACTTTTTTTACTACTAGGGATTGAATAATAAGGCATAAAGGATGAAGATCCATGGTCAACTGCAGCTTGAAATGGCGGTAAGTGATACTTTTCTAAGCTGCCCGGTGTTGGGTATAGATTCCACTTACCCTCTTTATAATGTGGGTCAAAGCCATTTTCCCTTGCACCACCGCCGGGGAAATGCTTCGTTGTCATCGCAATGCTATTTTTACCTAGGTTCTCGCCTTGAAATCCATCAATGAGGCGGCCGATTGCATCCGAAATAAATTCAGGATCCTCACCAAACGTACCATAGATCCGCTGCCACCTAGGGTCTGTGACGGTATCCGCCATATACATATAACCCTTTCTGATTCCAACAGCATCCCACTCTGCACGCGCTACCTCAGCAAATCGGCTAATAAGCGAGGCATCCCCGCCATTTTTGATATCTCCTCTAGCTGCTGCTGCAAGCCCTAATGTTCCTGGCCAGGTAGAAAAAATACCGGCCGCATCATTCATACCAAAGATGAATTCTGTATTTTCATTTCTTGAATTGGATGCGATTAAACATGGAATACCAAGACGTGTGCCTTCACATATTTCATTCATCGTGTTAACCCACTCTGCCATTTCAGCTGGGCTCCAGTTATCTCGTAGAATGTAGTGACGTAAATTCATACGTTCGATGGTATGTGTTGTGCCATATACCTTTGCCAACGCGAAAATAGTTTCGCCCTTTTCAACAATCGCTTCATCTATCACACCACCATGGCTTGTCTTGCTCTTATCTTTTTGGGAAAGCCCCATTCCACGGGAATTAATCAGCATCATGCCAACTTTTTCATCGATATTCATCAATGAGACAAGGTTCTCTGCACGTTCCGCTGGGCTCAAACGCCAGTCCTTATAAGGTTCTAATTTCCCACTATTATTCAAATCTTTAAATTTCAATCCATCCACTTCAATGATGTTTTTAACTCTTACTTCTAACTTCGGTTGTTTATGGTTAGATTCCACTTGAATGCCTCCCCCAACTTGGTTACCCTCATTATGTCCTTACGATTCAGCTTTCTAATTACATTTTGCACTTTATACGTTAGTGTTATAATAACAGCAAAATATTAAAAAAAAATGACGATTATTGCGAAGAACATTGTAAATGTTGCTATATGAGAGGATGGCATCGAGTGAAACAATCTGATCTTATTCCGGTAATAAATAAAGGTTTTGAAATTCATTATTTTAATAAAAAAAATCAACCCGAGAAATACAACGGATCTGCTGAGAGATTTTCCCTTATCGAATCCTTATTCCAGTTACACAGGCACGATGTTTTGGAGCTTCTTGTATTTTTAGAGGGGGAGTGTGAATTCTTTTGCGAGGGAAAAACCTATTCCTTAAAAAGAGGGGATATTGTTGTGACCCCCCCATATGCTGTTCATAAGGCGAATGTTAAGAATTTCGATACCTATGAACGTTTCATTATTAGTGTTAGTGAGCATTTAATGGCCGACTTTCTATCTAGTTCACCTTCTATGAGGGAACATATTACGTACCAAAAGGCACAGGGTTCTCACGTGTTACATCTGCATTCAAAAAATTTTCAAGAGACCATTTCTTTACTTCAAGAAATAACGAATAGAAAAGAAAGTGGTGAAGATCACTTTTCCTTTACCTACCATTTCCTATTATTTCAAGCGCTTCAAGTCATCTTCGATCCTGCGAGTAGTATGCCTATCCTAGGTGATCCGGGTGAACAAGACCAAAGATTCTTATCGATACTAGAATACATAGAATCCCATTTGACAGCGCCAGATTTAAGTCTGGAAACAATCTCTCACTATTTTCATTTAAATAAATACTATTTTTCTCATTACTTTAAAAAAAATATGAACTTGCCTTTTTACCGTTATGTATCATTAAAGCGACTATCTTTTGCGGTAACGATGATTAAACAAAATCAGATTTCCATAGAGGAAATCGCGTTGAAATGCGGTTTTCCTGATTATTCGAGTTTTTATAGACTTTTCAAAAAGGAATACCATCTTTCTCCCAAAAAACTCCAGAAGGAATATAAAAATTTATAGTAAGCTTATTAAATACAAACAGCGGCAATCACAGGAATTGTCGCTGTTTGTTATTAGAGTGTCCCCGATTCCAGTCGGAATCCTTCCACGACTACATCTTCATCGACCTCCAACAATAGACACCGTTTTCCTTCATATGTAATGTATTTTACATATTTCAAGTCTTTCGGATTGATGGATACATCGGCTACCTTCGTATTAATCTTGATGGTTTTAGGAACTAAACTGCTTGCTTTGAATTCATGTTTTTCGTCTTCCACAACCTTCTTGAAGGCATGTTCTACTTTGGCCGTTTCTACATTATCAACCCCGCTTACCGTTAAGATCCGTTCGATATCCCGGGTATCCAATGTTGGGATTTCACTCTCTTCATTTTCTTGACTCTCCAGAACCAACTTATCAATTTCCTCGTAGACATTCGAAATGACTTGGGAATCGACCTCGTCTCCAATCACTTCTTTTAAGATAAAATCAAAACAGTCCTTATCTTCTTGTGCCGTAATGATTTCTTCACAATTAAGAACTACTTCAATAAATCCAAAGTCAGGCTGATTAGCTTTCCCTGCACAATAGAGAATATGGTTCACATCTGCAGCATTGTCATTAAACGCTGGAAAAAGAAAGCCGGACAACGGAGAGTCTAAATTAATTATCGGATCAAAAAAGTTATGCGATTTGAATTCCTTCTCAATATAATCAAACGTCAAGGCCTTTTTCGGCTGATCAATTTTATTTAGACTGCAAAGGATAAACCCATTGGAATAGACCTCGTCATCCCCGCCTTCTTCAGATTCCCCATTCCGTTTCCGTGTCTGCTTTCGATATTCTCCCCGGATAAACGTCACTACCGTATCAAATTCATAAACGGTATGGGCAAACATTTTCGTGACGATTTCCAGCATATATTCCTTCCAATCGTCCGATGTATCTGCCTGCAGCCCTTCATAGAGGAACATTTGGCTGCTGTCTTCCACATCACGGATAAATTTCAGCTCAAACAGTTTGGCATCAAGATGCCCCGTCAAAACCTTTTTAAAGTTTGCTAAAAACAATTCTTGAGCTTCTTGCTCTAACATTTCAAACGGCTGACTGATATGGTGATAAATATCGCCTGATTCCTTCTGAACATACACATTGAAGATTTCTCGGATGTTCATCAGATGATTATCTAATTTAAATTGCTTGCGGATATTCGCAATGTCTTTTTTATTCACAGAACTCAACTCCCATTCCCCATTATACTAAAGGAGGATAGAATTACTCCATCGATTTACAACTACCTAATTGTTTACAAGAATTTCATATATTATCCATGCGCAAAGGAAGAATAAGCCAAAGGGGCGGCACCCTGCTTTAAGAGTGGTTTCAAAATGCAGGAATCCAGTTTCGCAAGAATGAAAAAAAGGGCTTCCCCAAAGTTTGCTCAACTCACGGAAAACCTCTTTATTTTAAGATTCACTTGGCTTACTTTTCTTTGGAAACGGAATACCATTTAATCACCGGGGATGCTTGGAAGTAATCCTTGAAGTGCATGGATAAGATTGTTAATAATGGTTAGTTGCTGCGGGTTCAGTGTCCCCGAGCCGTCGGTAAAAACACTCACACAGACCGGACAAACCTCAACATGAATTCCCAATAAATTAATTGCTAGTCCACCAGGAATGTCCACAGTAAGAACTGGTGTTGAGCCTGAAGGTGGAGTGCAGGTCTCGCAATTAGTTCGTAAACCCATGAAGTCAACTCCTTTCTTTAAAAATTAATAAATAAATGATGAAAGAAGGGCTCCCATCGCATTGGTCCTTTAACGACGTTGGAACCCCTCCCTTTTATTAAAAGGACCCTATACAGTGAAGACATAAATGTCTATCTATAGGATCCTTTTTAACCCCCTTTTCATTTAGGCACCAGGGACGCTTGGAATTAAGCCATGAAGTGCTTGGAGAAGGCTGTTAGCAATTGTGGTTTGCTGAGAAGTAAGTGGTCCTGTTCCGCCTGTGAATACACTCACACAGACTGGACAAACCTCAACATGGATTCCCAGTAAATTGATAGCTAGTCCACCAGGAATGTCCACAGTAAGAATTGGTGTTGAATCCGCAGGAGGAGTACAAGTCTCGCAGTTCGTTAATAAAGCCATGATTTCACCCCCTTCCTATAAGGACTACTATATAAGTATGAGTGGAGGGAGAGTCCAGTATAGGTATATTGGACAAGCAATTTAAAAATGTTCATCTGTCCATAAGGGAAAGAACTCGAGGATATTCCTCTGTAATGTATGAGAAGGATCTTATCGAGGAGGTGCTGAAAGAGACATCCCTGCTAAAAAGAGGCTTCCCATAAGTTTGCTCAACTTATGAGAAGCCTCTTTTAGTATAACTCCATGCTAACAAAATGTTCTTCTTACCTAAAATCCGTTGCAGCAGTGGTTTACTTTAAGTTTTTAACTCCAGTTTCTAATATTTCCATTTGCAGCAGCGTCTGTTCGTCTGTAATGGTTTTATCTTTCCCATTGATGATGGCTTCATATAAATCATCGTACACTCTTCCATAATCACCATTTACGGATTTCACTGTTTCCTCATGAATTGTACCTTCTTCATCAATATAGGTCAGTACACCATAATGTTTGATTGTATCGATACCAAAATCTTTGTTATCAGGCATGTAAAATAACTTTAAATGTTCTTCCTGACGATCTTTCGTTTCTTTGACAAAGGATCCCTTTTTGCCATGAACGATGAAGCTAGGTCTTTCCTTGAGTCTAAAATAGCTTGATTTTACAGAAACCTTTAACTCGCCATAATAAAGATCTAAATCAAAGTAATCATTCATTCTTCCTTGTCCTAATAATTGCCTTACATCATAATGTAATGAATCTGGCTTGCCAAAATAGCTGATAACCTGATCCAGTGTATGACAGCCATGCCCATATAAAAATGACTCGGCGGGATTAAAGGAATGTGCAGATTCAGGTACTTCGGGACGATAATAGTCATAATGCATTTCGACTTCGAGCAAGTCCCCTAATTTCCCTTCTTCAATGACCTTTTGAACGGTCAAAAAGTCACTGTCAAAACGTCTGTTTTGATACGTCTGTACAATTAATCCTTTCTCTTTTGCGAGTGCGAATATTTCTTTTGCCTGTTCTGAGGTTTCCATAAAAGGCTTTTCAACCAGACAGTGTTTATTATTGTTTACTACTAATTTTGCGTATTCAAGATGACTATCCGTTCTTGTGCAGACCACAATGAGTTGAATGTCCTTGTCATTTACTAGTTCCTCTAAATCAGAAGTATAATTTACTCCTGGAATCCGATCCCAACTTTCACGCTTAGGATTTCTTTGATAAATTGTTTTTACCTTTATGTTCTCTCTTTGCAGGACGAACGGCAGATGATACCTGTTTGTGCTTTTTCCGTTTCCAATAAAACCAATCGTAAGCATAGCGGCCCCCTTAAACATAGTTGTTTTTAATATAAAGAGCACCACCTTAAACATACTAGGTGATGCTCCTCTATTTTGTTTATTACATTAAGTGGATTAAGTGGAAGACGATACCAACCACGAACAATCCAAGAATCATAAGGATTGGAGAAACTTTTTTCTTAAGCAGCCACATGCAAAGGAATGTGATTAAGAGTCCAGCAAAACCAGGAATTAAGCTGTCCAAGTTGCCTTGTAATGTAGTTACTTTAACAGGTTCTAATGAAAGACCAGCTGCTTGTTGTTCTAATGCAGCTTTAATCCCTTTTGCTCCTGCAGGTAAGTTGTTCCAGTCAATATACGCACCTTTGGAGAGTTTAACTTCGGATACAACAGGCGCAAATCTGACAGATACCCACCGGTTAACTAATGAACCAAGGATGAACATACCCAGGATGGATGCACCTTTTGTAATATCTTGAAGTAATCCGCCAGATAAGTCGTCCGAAATTTTAGAACCAGCTTTGTAACCAAATTCTTGCGTATACCACGTGAATCCCATACGAATAAGATTCCATAAAACGAAGAAAATAATCGGCCCAAGGATGTTACCGGTCAAAGCTAGAGAAGCGCCTAACGCACCAAGGATCGGTCTAACCGTGAACCAGAAAACTGGATCCCCGATACCTGCTAAAGGCCCCATCATACCGACTTTAACACCTTGAATGGCTGTGTCATCAACAGGCGCACCATTTGCACGTTCTTCTTCAAGTGCTAACGTTACACCAATAATAGGTGAAGCTACATATGGGTGCGTATTAAAGAATTCTAAATGACGTTTTAGTGCTGCAGCACGATCTTCTTTTGATTTATATAATTTTTTGATTGCGGGAATCATCGTGTATGCCCAACCACCGTTTTGCATACGTTCATAGTTCCAAGAACCTTGAAGGAAAGTGGAACGCCACCAAACAGAAATACGATCTTTTTTTGATAATCTTAATTCATTTGCCATTTTTATCCGCCCTCCTTCTTAGTAACTGTCAATAATATCGCCTAGTGGATCACCAGTGTTTCCGTTTCCGCCATTACCTGAACCGCCTTGTTTAGAAAGCGCTAAGTAGATAAGTGCGAGTGCCACACCGATTGCCCCAAGACCGATAAGTGTAATTTGTGAAATACATGCTAATACAAAACCAATTACGAAGAATGGCCATACTTCTTTTGTAGCCATCATGTTAATAACCATTGCATAACCAACAGCTACGACCATTCCCCCACCAATTGCTAAACCGTCTGTCAACCAAGTTGGCATAGCTGTGAGTAAGTCTCTAACCGGACCTGCGCCAACAGCTACGATTAATGCAGCTGGAATGGCAATACGTAACCCTTGCATGCAGATGGCGGCGACTTGCCAAAATTCAACTTTTCTGAAGTTTCCTTCTTGAGCGGCAGCATCCATAAAGTGGACGACTGCTGTTGCTAGTGTACGAACGATAATGGTTAATAAAAGGCCAGCAACTGCAAGCGGAACAGCGATCGCAATGGCAGAAGCCACACCAGCTTTACCTTGTCCACCTAAAACTAAAATAATAGCAGATGCAACTGATGCTAACGCAGCATCCGGTGCTACGGCAGCTCCGATGTTTGCCCAACCTAAAGCGATCAGTTGAAGAGTACCACCTAAGATAAGACATGGTACTAAGTTTCCTGTAACTAAGCCAATTAACGTACACGCTACAAGCGGTTGGTGGAATTGGAATTCATCCAAAATCCCTTCCATACCAGCTAAGAATGCTACGATAAAGACTAATATTATTTGAATCACATTCAAATCCATGTTATTAATCCTCCGTTTTCTCTGGATTTATTTTAGTTTCTTTAACTCTTCTTGAGCCTTCTTGATAATTTCGTCCATGTTGCCTTTTGAATCGTTCGGCACTTTACGTACATCGAAGTTCAAACCAGCATCTTTTAACTTATTGAAAGTATTAATATCATCTTGGTTAAAGGCCAATACCTTATTTGGTTGAACTTTACCAATTGAGTGTGCCATAGATCCAACGTTGATTGTTTTCAATGGAACGCCACCTTCAACCGCTCTAAGCGCATCCTGCGGGTTTTCGAAAAGAAGTAACGCGCGCTGGCCGCCGAAGTGTTGATCATCTTTTGCAAGTTCGATCATTTTTTTGACAGGAACAACGTGTGCCTTTACACCTGGAGGTGCAGCCTGTTGGATCAATTTCTTACGAAGATCATCCTTCGCTACTGCATCAGATACCACGATGATGCGTGTAGGCTGTGTCGTTTTTGTCCACGCAGTCGCTACTTGTCCGTGAAGAAGTCGTGAGTCAATACGAGCTAACACGTATTCAAATTTACCAGGAGCACCTGCATTCGATGGTTTAGCAGCAGCTGGTGCAGAGACTTGCACCGGTTCTAATTCTTCAGGTTTTACTTTAACCCCTTCTTTTGCTGTGCCCAAAATATGCGCGGCAATTTCATGCGCAGCATTCATGGAGAAGCGTGATGCAAAAACTTCAATCAACATTGGTAAGTTCATACCAGCAACGATTGCCCATTTATCTTCGTGTCCTTCAATCAAGCTATTGGCTTGGTTGAAAGGAGTTCCACCCCAAAGATCTACTAAGAATAATACTTCGTCTTGGTTGTCGAAAGAGGCGATTGCATCTTTTATTTTTGCTTTTACATCATCAGGTCCTTCACTCGGCATCAATGTAACTGCTTTTACATTTTCTTGTTTTCCAAAGATCATCTCTCCGGATTGCAAGATACCAGTAGCAAATTCACCGTGACTAGCAATGATAATTCCTACCATCTTTTTACCTCCTATTATTAGTATTTTTCAGCTCATCTAAGCGATTACAGTTTCAACATAAACATAAAAAAGGCATGAGCAAAAAGTCGATTAGATGAAGATATAGGTATAGAGTACCCCTTATTCTTCAAATCAATCAATACTTTTCACTCATGCCTGATCGAATCAGTAACACGTTAAAAAATAATGGCTATATAAATTTGTTTTTGCAAACGCTGTAATTAATGTGATCAAAAAACAGCTTCTGCATCACTTTAATGAGCTTCCTTAGGTATTATAGCATACCGATATTCCTCTTTCAAGTGGGTAAAATGTATTATTTATTTGTACCCGTTTATCTGGTAGCAATTTGAAGTTTTACAAACAAAAAGACAAGTTTCAATCAGTCTTGACTGGAACTATTACTTTTTAGATTTACTCTTCAAACTGCGTTTAATAACATCAAAGAAACTTAATGATTGGACCATATGGCTCGGATCAACGTAATTGCGAATGACGCGCAAAACTTTTTTTGGGTCTTTTGAAGAAAATGTATACGTCCCATTCCGCTTCGTTTTGATCGCATAACGCGGGATCCATTTTCCTTTGAGCATGACTGAAGCGATCACGTGATCTACTTCTTCCCAAGGAATTTGGATAAACTTACGAGCATCACGACTATTGAAGAATTCAAATCCTTTGTCTCCAATCATAATTTTACCATACTCCGCAATTCCCATATGTGAAGTTGCATCCATAACTAAATCGACTTTTGTACTGATTGATTGGACCATAATAGTTCTCCATTTCATTCTTATAATAAATCATTATTATACTCTTTTTATCACTTTAAGCAATGAATAACCTGGGACAAATTCGAGCAGTATCTTCAAATAATCATGACCGAAAAAATATCGGACACCATCACAAAGAATAGAACTGAGAAGATGAGTACCTATTATAGGTTTTGGCAATCTGAGTATCTATTTTATCTAAAAACTAAGATCTTCTCCATTAGTTGCAATCACTTTCTTGTACCAATCAAATGATTTTTTCTTTGTTCTCTTTAATGTTCCATTTCCTTCATCGTCCATATCTACATAAATAAAACCATAGCGTTTTTTCATCTCGCCCGTTCCTGCTGAAACTAAATCAATGCAGCCCCATGGTGTATAGCCCATTAAGTCAACACCATCTAAAGTAACGGCCTTCTTCATTTCTGCAATATGATCTCGGAAGTATTGGATCCGATAATCATCTTCCACATATCCATTTTCATCCCGATTATCAATGGTTCCCATTCCGTTTTCAACAATAAAGAGAGGCTTTTGATAGCGGTCATAAAGTTCAGACAAAGTGTATCTTAGCCCAATTGGATCAATCGCCCAACCCCACTCTGTTTTTTCTACGAAAGGATTTACATCCCCCATTTGCCCGCCGGTATCCGTATTTTGAACAATTTCGGTATGATACACACTGCTACGGTAATAACTAAAAGATAAAAAGTCGGATGGGTGCGCCATGATGATTTCATCATCCCCAGGTTCTTTATTTATCGTTACCCCCATCTCTTCAAAGAAGCGATCAGCGTAGGATGGGTAATATCCCCTCATCATGACATCAGAATAAATCAATGCCCCTCTTCGATAATCTAAAGCACCAAATATATTTTCCGGCTTGCAATCTTTCGGATAAATACAGCTTAATGCAACCATACAGCCAATCTTTGCATCTGGAATGATGTCGTGACATAGTTTATTGGCTAGGGCACTCGCAACAAACATATGATGCTTTGCTTGATAACGTACCTGCGCGGTAGCCTCCCTGGTTCCCATAAAGGCATAACCATTTAATACATTAATTTCGTTAATAGTGATCCAATACTTCACTAAATTTTTATATCTTGTAAAGACTTCATGGCACATTCTTAAAAAGCAATCGATCGTCTCGCGGCCGCCCCAACCATTAAAATGTTCAGCCAAATAAGCAGGAGTTTCAAAATGATAAAGAGTGACTAATGGTTCGATGTTATACTTTTTACACTCTTTAAAAACATCTTCGTAAAATTTTAACCCTTCCTCATTGGGTTGTTCTCCTTCAATTCCACCTTTAGGGAAAATACGGGACCAACTAAGAGATAGCCGGAAACTCTTAAAGCCCATTTCTCCAAAAAGAGCAATATCTTCTTTGTAATGGTGGTAAAAATCAACCGCTTTATGGCTTGGATAATAAACATTTTCATCAATATAGCCCGATGCACCTTCGGGTATCGTATCAATTTCGGGGTCTCCGGTCGGTCGTCGATTTACCATTGTTTTTGTGCCATCTTTTAACTGGATCGTAATTTTTCTTGGCCGGTCTGCAGAACCATTTGTTATGAAGTCGCTTGTTGCAAGCCCTCTGCTGCCTTGATTGTATCCACCTTCATATTGGTTTGCAGCTGTAGCTCCA
The DNA here is from genome assembly GCF_030915505.1 of Neobacillus sp. OS1-2. Classification (GTDB taxonomy): domain Bacteria; phylum Bacillota; class Bacilli; order Bacillales; family Cytobacillaceae; genus Neobacillus. The sequence continues at coordinate 2,293,227 of NZ_CP133265.1, read as the reverse complement.
CCCCATAAAAAATTTTCCGGGAATGTTTTTTTCATTAAAGTTCATTTCCTTTCTTTTAGAAAGACTATGGCGTCAAAAGCAAATTACGCCCCTTACTATCATTGAAAGAGTTAGTATGCCAAATTGAATAAAAAAAGCCCAAAGTATGTTGGGCCATTAAAATTCCGTATGTTTTAAGCCTTTTTGATAAGTTTATGCAAATCGATAATTTCACTGGCTAAATCTTTAAGCGTCAGCGATGTCATTAAATGGTCTTGTGCATGAATCATAATAAGAGGCAGATTGAATTCTGTTCCGCCTGCTTCCTTTTGGATTAAGTCAGTTTGAACATGATGTGCTTCATTAAAGGCAGAATCTGCTTCGGCTAATTTGGCATCTGCTTCATCAAAATTACCATCCTTAGCAGCATACATTGCTTCCATTGCAAAGCTTTTTGCATTTCCTGCATGAAGGATTAATTGAAATGCATGGTTGTAAAGTTCTTCTTTATTCATGGTTAACAACGGCCTTTCATGTGATTTACTAGGAAAGGGGCCGTCCCCTCTCCTGCCAATTATGTGTCAATATTTAAAGTAACATTAGGCACTAGTCAAACTAATGCCTAGCACTTTCTTACGCGATTTCTGTTTTACCTGCGTTCATCGCATCTTCTTCTCTCTTCTTCGCTTTATCATAAATTTTGAAGAATGGAAGATAAATGACGAACGAAATGGCAATGTTAACCAAATTCATAACAGCACCCGAAATATGTCCACCAGATGCAAGATAGCCTGAGATAATTGGCGGCATTGTCCAAGGTACTGCTACACCAGAAGGTTTTGCAACCAATCCCATATCCATTCCAAGGAATGTTACAATAACGGTAACAATTGAAGTAAGGACGAATGGAATGATCATGATTGGGTTTAACACAATTGGCATACCAAAGATTAATGGCTCGTTAATGTTAAAGATACTTGGAGCAAACGCCAAACGTCCAAGACTTTTCATCTGTTGGGATTTAGCAAACAATATCATTGATAGAACCAAACCAAATGTTACACCCGTTCCACCAATATGGACGAAGTTATCCCAGAATTGTTGGGTAACAATGTGTGGCAGAGGTTGTCCAGCTTGATAGGCTGTCATATTATCCCCCATCGCACCAAACCAAATGGGTTCCATGACACTTTTAACAATGTTCGTACCATGTAATCCAGTAGCCCATAATATCGTTACGAATAATTCAGCTACAATGGATCCACCTAAAGTAAGACCTACCATTTTTAGCGGATCACCTAATAGGGTTGTAACTAAGCCGTTGATACTTTCATAAGGAGTCAATTCAACAAGTAAACGGATGACCCAAACCACGACAAGAACAAAGAATCCTGGAATTAAAGCGGCGAATGATTTACCAACACTAGGTGGTACACCCGCTGGCATTTTAATAACAATATCTTTTTTAACCACCCAACGATAAATTTCTGTTGAAATGATGGCAAAAAGTAAGGCAACAAACAAACCTTTACTGCTTAAGAAAGCTTTTGAAATCGCACCAGTTACCAAAACGCCATCCGCTCCAGCAGGAGTAAATAGGAAACTAAATGGTGTTGTCAATAGGAACGCCGCAACGGAAATAGCACCGGCACTCATCGCGTCAAGCTTATAGCCTTCTGCTAATCGGTAAGCAACCGCGAATGCGGCAATAATTGACATGATATTGAACGTTGCATCTACTGGATAACTTAATTTAGCAGCCCATGTTGGACCGAAAATAGAAGTCATCCAATCAGCGTAACCCGGGATTGGCAAATTGGCTAGTATCAGGAAGAACGAACCAATGACAATGAAGGGCATCGTCGCAATGAGACCATCACGGAGAGCCAATAAGTGTCTTTGCGCACCAATTTTTCCTGCAACAGGCATGACTTTCTCTTCTAGAAAGCTGTTGAATTTACTCATTCTCTTTTTCTCCCTTTATTATTTATTATTTGTTATTTACTAGATTTATAGCTGTTTTTAAAACTTCTGGACCATTACATGTACCATAGTGGATTGGATTGATTGCATCCACTGGAATACCCTTTTCTTCCCCTAGCTTTTTCATATTTGAAAGCAGGTATCTAACTTGAGGTCCTAAAAGTAGGACATCCGCATTGTCAATATGTTGATTGACTGAATTAGCTGCAACTGCCCAAATTTTCCCTTCTACGCCTTGTTCTTGGGCTGCCTTTTCCATCTTGGTCACCAACAAGCTTGTACTCATCCCTGCTGCACAACATAATAAAATATTCATCGATTTATTCCTCCTATTATCTGTAAATGTTATTTATTAAAAACAATTAGCCAATGAATCTAAGCTGTTTTAAGAGTACTTTAATCACTTTCTGTTTATAGTTTATGGTGAAAACGGTTTATTTTACAGAAAGGATTTTTCCGTTACGTAACGGAAATATAGTGAATACATGAAGTTTTAGGTAGGTCCATTACATATCCCCCGATAATATGCCCATAACTAAAAAGGGTATCCCTTTTGGAATACCCTCGTACAGTTAAGATTCATTTAATATCTTTATAATTTCTTCCGCTGATTCACTCTTAAGAATTTTTTGGACCGTTGTACTGTTTTCAACTAGCGCAATGAGCCTTTTATACATCCTTTCCAGGTCATCCTCAGGCACCTTTCTGATGTTTAACAAGCAGATAAATTGAACCCTATGTTTATCGGCCCATTCGATTGGCTTCTTTAATGTGCACACCGTCCAAAATGTTTCCTCTGTTTCTGGTGTAAGTGGATGCGGGATGGCCACAAGATTTCCAAAGCTGGTTGGAGCGACCGCCTCTCTTTCCAACACAGAATTTACATACTCTTTGGAGACAAGTTTTTGAGTGAATAATTCTTCACACAAAAAACGGATAACGCTTTCTTTATTCTCAAATTCTTTATGAATAAATACTCTGGATTCATCTAAATAGCTCTGTTCCTCACACACGATGGCAGACGACAATCCCTTACGGATATTTGCAATATCTCCTTCTCCTAAAAAGGTATTGACCACTTGTACTGGAACACCTATTTCTTCTTTTATTGGAATCGTACTAATAATAAAATCAATGGCGGAAAGATCGTATTCTTTTAATTGATAATAATTGGTTGTAGCCACAATATCGATTTCATCTTTAAATACATTTTGTAAACGATAAAACAAAAGCTTGGCGCTCCCAACACCAGAAGCACACACGATAATCACTCGTTTTACCTTTTTTTGCCTTGTCTTTATTCTTTCTAATGCCACCCCGATATGTAAGGCAATATAAGCAATTTCGTGTTCTCCTACCTCTACCTCCAAATATTCGTCGATACATCTACTCGCGATAGCAGCCCCCTCAAAAGCGCTTGGATATTTCCGCTTAATTTCGTCTAATAATGGATTCCGAATATTCATGTTATAGCGCAGCCGGTTCATTGCTGGCCGAATGTGCAACGCCAGCGCTTGAATGAATTCCGAGTCTTCGTGAAAATCCCAATTTAATTCGGTTTTCAATCTTTCAATCATACAATGAATGATGGTGTCTACCTCGTCAAATTTACTAAATTCTTGCAAGGTATTCTTATGAATTAATTTTGTCCCCAACAAATGAACAATAATATAATCAATCTCAGATTTTGGGAACTTCAAACTGGTGAACTCCTCTACTTCTTTGACAATTTCATTCGCCACTATTTTCTCAAAGGGGTATTTTTCGGCTAAATCGTTTTCAAGGATTTCAATGACAAATCCTTCTTCAATTCTCTTGCATCCGATTGTGATATGGGTTGCTAAATTTTCAAGAGCAATGTCAGATATCTCAATTTTGTATTCATTCACTTTTTTTATGATCGTTTCCTTTATCTTTTCAAACTGGTTTTGATCCAAGAGATGAAAAGAATGGCTATCAATGTTTAAATTACTATTTCTTCTTAAAATATAATTTGAAAAACATAGCCGTTTCATATATTCATCGCCTTCGACCTGCGTGCCATGATGCGGTCTGGAGACTAACTTCAAATGATAACTCTCTAATATTTCTCGGACGAGTTTTAAGTCATTTTGAAGTTTTGGCTTGGAAATAAATAGCTCTTCCTCTAAACTTTCTAATTTTATAGGTTCTCTTTCTAATAAAAATCTTTTTAACATATACAAAACCCGATTTGACTGTTCGGAAAAATCAGATTGGACTTCTTCTATCGTATCATTCGTATTAGGGCTAAATTCTTTTTCAAACACATTAAAATCCTTTATTTCTAATAGATACCCTTTTCCTCTAACCGATTCAATCCTGCCTCCTAACGAAGACGATTGTGATTGAAGGTCTTTAATCTCGGTGCGAATGGTTCTGTCACTCACACCAAGTTCTTTTGCTATCCATTCGGCTGTAACAGGTTCTTTCTCCTTCATTAAAGACAACACGATGTCTCTTTGTCGTTTCGACACCATTTATTTATCTACTACCTTTCTTTATAAGTTGATCAAATCTATTATTTATAGTTGCCCACTTCTGCAACTAACGTTTAAATGACTAAATTAATTGTACACCTCTAACAGCAGTTGTAAAAGAAAGCAATGTACAGGCTACTTCCATATTAACAAAGAAAAGCAAAAAAGCGCTTCCCAAAAGCTAAGAAATAGTAATCATTTGCAACCCGATCCGCTATGTATATTTTATGGCCCCTATCCAAAAAATGAGTAAGGAATGTAAATTGGAGGAGTTGATCCTATATGCCACAATGGCACCCGCATCATACACAAAGGATGTTGCCCCACGAATTATCTGTAAATCCTCTGTTTGCTCGTGAAGGAGAACAGGCAGTTCCCCGCTTTCAGATGCGTGATCAAGGCATGTTACCCGAAACGGCGTATCAAATAATTCATGATGAAATCATTCTTGATGGAAATGCCACTCTGAATCTCGCGACATTCGTTAGCACATGGATGGAGCCTGCTGCAGACCGCTTATATACTGAAACATTCGACAAAAACATGATTGATAAGGATGAGTATCCTCAAACAGCGGCGATAGAGGAACGATGTGTCCGCATTTTAGCCGATCTTTGGCATTCGCCCCAGCCGCAAACCACGATGGGCGTTTCAACGACAGGATCATCGGAAGCTTGTATGCTCGGGGGGCTGGCGTTAAAGCGTCGCTGGCAGCAAGCACGCAAACAGCAAGGGAAGCCGATTGACCAGCCAAATATTGTGTTTAGTTCCGCTGTACAAGTCGTTTGGGAAAAATTTGCAAACTATTGGGATGTGGAACCTCGGTATGTACATATTAGCCCTGATCGACCTTACTTGGACCCTGAAGGGGTTCTCGCTGTCGTGGACGAAAATACAATTGGTGTGGTCCCAATTCTCGGTTTGACCTATACCGGAAGTTACGAACCTGTCGCCGCCATCGCCAAAGCATTAGACGATTTACAGGAGCGGACAGGTCTCGATATTCCGATGCATGTGGATGCTGCTTCGGGAGGCTTTATAGCACCTTTCCTTCAATCAGACCTGGTCTGGGATTTTCAATTACCTAGGGTAAAGTCTATCAATGTATCCGGGCATAAATATGGATTAGTCTACCCTGGTCTGGGATGGGTGATATGGCGGGAAGCGGAAGATCTCCCTGAGGATCTCATCTTCCGTGTTTCCTATTTAGGAGGAAATATGCCAACCTTTGCCCTGAATTTCTCTCGGCCCGGTGCACAAGTCCTCTTGCAATATTACAATTTTCTTCGTTTAGGTAAAGACGGGTACTATCAGGTGCAAAAGGCTTCTCAGGCAGTAGCGCAGTTTCTTAGCAGGGAGATTAAGGGAATGGGGCCATTTGAACTCATAACCGATGGTTCGGATATTCCGGTATTCGCTTGGCGATTGAAGGACGGGTACACATCAAAATGGAATCTTTATGATTTATCTCGGCAATTGCGTACGTTTGGCTGGCAAGTTCCAGCTTATCCTTTGCCCCCAGATATGGAAGATGTAACGATTATGCGGATTGTAGTTCGCAACGGGTTCTCCATGGATCTTGGTCATTTGTTCTTGATGAATCTTAAACAGACCGTCGCCTTTCTGGATGCCTTGGACGGGGCCATACCACATGATACGAAACACGACAATGGCTTTCACCACTAAATACAGAAGGTGCATAAGGTGGTGAGCGTTACCTCGGGATCGTCGGTAGCTTGTATGCTCGGGGTTTGCGTTAAAGCGGCGCTGGTTGTCTTCATGTAACGAAAAACATGAAAAAGAGGCTCTCCACAAGTTATTACAACTGATGAGAAGCCTCTTTCCCTTCTTATATGGTGTCATTCTCCTCACCGATTTGATCAGCTTTTAAACGACTTTGACTAAGAGCAAACAGTTCGCCAATAAATGCTTCTATTTCAGAAGGTGAGTTTGGGATTAATATTTGACGAATGGCAGAACCAAAATACTTTTTAAAATAATCTTTTCTCTCTTGGTTCTTCCCATCACGCTTTGCTGGGCTATACTTCCAAACAATATATGAATTTCCATCAATCAACTCTACATTTTTCAATTCCACTACAGCCTTTTTACCTTTTGTATAGATGACTAGATAATAATTCTCCCCTGAATGAATAAAGGTAAAAATATAGCTTATAGCATTATCCCGTTTTGTTACTTCAAAACCTGATATGGCCTCTTTACCCTTTTGAAAGCCTGGAAGGAAATTTTTAATCGTTACATCTAATTTCTTTATGTCAAACAAAGTAAAATTGGTTTGTTCCATCCCATTTGATAGGAAGACAACTTGCTCCTTTTCCACCATGCATTACCCCCATTCGTCGATACGCCGATTATATCATTAAATTTTTATTTTGTTGAATTGCATCTTCTTATAAAAACAAAACAACTATTTACTGGCACATTAAAAACCCGACCTCCAAACGGAGACAGGGTTTGCCTTTGTTTTTCACCATAAAATAATGTCAGATGGATAATGTCTCCTTCTGAATTCAATTTGCTTTTACATACAAATACGCACTGTTTACAGAGAGAGTGCAATCTTTATTCTTCTAAAAAATCAAATAACATGTCTATTTTCTGATTACTATTCAGCTCTAGTATCTTCCTTTTTACTAATTGTATTTAATACAATACAAACTATGGCAGAAATAGTCAGAGGTAGAAAGGCTATATAAACCTCTGACAAGGCATCTTTAATAGTGTAAAGAACTAAGACAAAACTGGAAACAATGACATATGTTATTACTGTAATGATATTCATTACAAATCTAGATTTATTTTTCATAGAGTTCTTTACAATTGCACCAAAAATTGTAAAGTTGGTGTTCAACTCCTTCTTAGTCATGACAGTTGAGTAGCAAAGTGCAAACAAATTCTGTACAATCTTTTCCTTTTTTCAACACAATTGTAATTTAGATATTATAGAAAGTAAATATCATTTACACCGAATCTAAAAAGGAATTCTACTAAAGATATTTTGTCGGACACTTACTCAGAATTTGTAGATATTTCCCGGGAATTTTGTTGAAATTTGAAAAATGGTGAATCTTATTTCCTTAGGTTCAGATAACTATTAACACTTAATGGAAAATCACCACTTTGAACATCGTAAAGAGGACAATTGAGAAATTAATATGTCAGATGTCGGATTGAACAATGATACGCCAATCCCCCATCTTTAAAAGCTCATATCATTCCCTCCAATTAAATGGGGTTTTGGAGTAAATTTTCATCCGTATCAGGTAACGGTATCGTTTTTATGTACAAGGTATATCGCCCAGCGATACGAAAGACAAAATAGTGACAATCAACTTAAACAGGCACCTTATTTTCGGAATAGGGAGAAAAGCCCACCCCATTTTTCTTTAGGTCTTTGTATCGCATCCTCTAAACGTTTATTAAAATCATTTTGTGAACTCCATTCCTTTTTTTGCTCATCCCGCAAATTTTGAATTTCTCTTTGTAAGAGTTCACTTTTTTGTTTTTCTTGTTGCAACAATGTTTCGTAATGGGTATTTTGTTGTTCAGTTAATTTTTCAATTTTAGTATTAGTTTTTTGGGCTGAATTTGCAATACTAGAACTTATAACATGGTGATCTTGCTGAAGTCGGGATACCGATGTTTTAAGCTGTGACATATCGTCTGTCAGTTGGACATTCATTTCACGTGTCGCTGCGAGTTCATTGACTAAAAACTTTAACACTTCTTTTAATTGATTGGGGTCTTGAGGTAAGTTTTCATATATATCGGGTACCGCTACGTCTGTTTCATTTGATTCTTCTAATCTCTCTTTCTGTTGAAGCACAAGGTCTTTAGCTGTATCGTCTAGTGGCTTGTCCGTATCGCGTAGCGCTATAAGCGCTCCGATGTCAGATTGAACAAAGATACGTCGATCGCCATCTTTTAAAAACTCATATCCATTCCGCTCTAAGATTTGGCCATACTTTCGAACAGTGGGAGTTGCAATCCCTACTTCTTCTGCCGCTTCCTTGGAAGAGAAAGCTCGTTCATTCGGTTGTATATCACGTCGCATATCGTACCTCCTTTTCTATTAAATATGAAGGCTTTTAGATTTATTTGCAAGTTATATCGCCAAGCGATACGAAGTAACTAAAGAGCCAACCAGCCCTTTCTTAGGGGATTCTTTATATAACCTATAGCAATATCGATAGTTATGAGCAGCGTATCGCCACCCGATACATCTGATACATCTGATACATCTGATAAATCATCGATATCGCTAACCTATACGCATGCTTAAGTTCACGGGCTAACTCCTTGTCACGTAAAATCTTGGCTAACTCAAAGATACTCTAAAACTGCTACCAATGACATTTACAATTGCTGTTTATACTATTATTACAAAAGAGAAAAACTAACTTGGAAATAAAAGAGGACACCTATGACGGTAAAAACTGTTTATTTGGTATCCTCTAGATGGGGTAAGAACCAATTATGAAATTAATCAATAATCTTGTTTGAGAGTCAAGAAATGAAAAAGAAGCTTCCCAAAAGTTCAGTGAACCTTTGAGAAGCCTCGATTTATATCTTCATTTAAGCATAGCATTCTCATCTTACTCAAAACCCTTATATGTCAAGGGTATCTACATGGCAATAAATTTTTCGCAAAAAGTGATGTTTAGGTGATGAGTTATTTTTTATCATAACGTACTAAGACGTAGTTCATAAAAATACTGCACAATTGGATGCTTTAGCTTCATCTTCTCAGTCATGTTTAAAATTCGTTTTTTTCCTACCCGTCGGTCCACCAAAGCTAGAATATTCAATAGGATATCATTGCTCTCAAGGCTTTCCTCTATAGAAGTGGATAAAAACTTATTAGCTACATCAATAAAATTTGATTTACTTAATGATGACTGTGCTGCAAAAAACTCTTTTGCAACTTTGGATAATTTTCTACCCCTAGCCATTACTTGTAGACGATCCTCAGGAACGATCCCCTTGGTTTCCTTTCTTACGGCTTCAATTTCCTCATTGTTGATAGGAATTTGGATATCAGAATCATTCTTAATTTCCAGCTCCGTCTGGTACCATCTGATAAAGGTAGTTCTGTCACTCATATTGAGTACATTCTTTTTATCTACTGCAATATAACAATTTCCTGCTTTATCAGGTAAATAACGGTAGCTTGTTGCATGGTATTCAACCCTTCCATATAATGCAGGACAGAGAAAACTCTCCAGATTTTGCTTCAATTTGTTCCAGGTCATGTAGTTCTCCTTAACTTTTATGTTATATATACTTATTGAGGCTGTCGTTCTATTATCTATAATACAATAACCAACACATCGAACATTAACATCAAAGCTTCAAATACTTCTGTATAAACTTCCCTTTTAACTTTGCTAATATGTTCGATTTGGTGAGAGTCATATCTATTAGATCAGTAGGAAATGTTGTAAGCATTTCATAGCCATCCTTGGTTACGCGAATGGTATCGAGTGTCGATATCCGCCTACCCCTTCAATATAAATGGCTGATGTAAGTTCAAGAGAAACCCATCTGATTTTGTGAAGAGTTGGGGCATTTCTTTCCGAAATTCTTTATTGCACTCGACAATTTTCCTTTTACCTTGGCAGGGGAGAGTCTTATAGATCAACACATGCAGCTGTTTCAACCAAACGTTTGATTAGTATAGCCTATACTGAAATTAGTCGAATGGCTGTCGTTTAGTGGCAAGTTTGGTTCGGATGCTATTTATATCCTATTTTCATTTCATTTTTCAACAATTTATTTATGTATCTGGTGGGCCTGGCGCTTATTTATCAAGGGCTGTTGCCATTTTTAATTAAACGTTTGATTAAAAGGGAAACTTGTGGAAAATGGGCGAGGTTTGTTAGTTCATTGAATGGATTTGAACGATGCTTACAAAAAATCATTGATAGATATAAACTAGAGTAATATTATATGTGCTAATTGAATAATCTTGGTGATTAGTCATATATTTTAATTTAAAAAGATCTTTACTTTACAATTTGTTTGAAGGAGGGATCATTAAGGATGGGCGTAGGTTATTTAACCGTACAATCCCGCACGGCCGATGATGCGTTACCATTAGAAGGAGTACGAGTGAGAATCAGGAATCAAGAAGGTAAAATACTTTATGAGCTAACGACGGATCGGAATGGAGAAACTAAACCAATTTCCTTAGAAACAGTAGATAGAAAATTTTCATTGGATCCAAGCTACACAGGAAACCCATATTCTTCTTATATTCTAGATGCAGAAAAGGAAGGATATAATTCCTTACGTATTGCTGACGTTCATATTTTTGATGGTGAGAAAGCCATTCAACCATTAGTATTGATTCCAATGAAAGCGGGTCAAAGGTTTCCTATCAAGCAGAAGCTCATTATTGGAAGGCATGCTATCCAAATGACAGAACCCCGAAATCAACCAGGCCCAACCTTTGAACCATTTATCCTTCGACAAGTCATTATTCCAAATCCAATTACTGTACACCTTGGTACGCCTACCTCATCTGCTTCTAACGTACAGGTGCCCTTCATCGATTATGTTAAAAATGCTGCAAGCAGCGAAATTTATTCAACGTGGCCACAGGCGTCGCTGGAGGCAAATATTTATGCCATTATCACATTTGCTTTAAATAGGGTGTTTACTCAATGGTACAGAAGCCGGGGATTTAATTTTGATATCACAAACAGTACCGCCTACGACCAATATTTTGTATATGGCGGCACTATTTATGAATCGATTAGCAACATTGTAGATAAAATCTTTAACCAATATGTTCGAAGAGAAGGCCAAATCGCACCATTTTTTACGGGTTTCTGCAATGGTACGACCGCTACTTGCAATGGACTATCCCAATGGGGCACGGTAGACTTAGCTAATAAAGGGATGTCATATATGCAGATTTTGCGCTATTACTATCCAGATGATATTGAAATATCACAAACCAATATCATTACTGGAATCGTTACAGGATTCCCAGGTAACAATCTTCAATTGGGCAGTACAGGACTAGACGTGCAACAGATACAAAACAATTTGAACAGGATTAGGCAAAACTATCCTGCTATTCCACTCATCACCGATGAAGCTGGTAAATTTGGTGAAAGTACGAAAGCAGCGGTCATGAAATTCCAGAGTGTTTTTAATTTGACTTCCGATGGTATTGTTGGATTAACAACTTGGTATAAAATTTCTTATATTTACGTTGCAGTGGCAAAGCTCGCCAGTCTTGAAAGTGAAGGGACTAACTTGGGTATTGGAACAGTCCCACCCAGCTCAGTTCTTCAGATGGGCTCAACAGGTGTCGATGTCATCACGTTGCAATATATTCTAAGTGTTATCAGTGAGTTTTACCCCACTGTTCCCGATTCGACACCGGATGGTATTTTTGGAAGCGAAACGGCGAACGCTGTTATAGCATTTCAGAAGACTGTTGGCTTAACAGGAAACGGGATCGTAAATGCATCAACCTGGAATGCACTATATGATTCCTATTGGGGCATCAGAAATAATGTTGCAACTAAGTATACCGTTCAGTCAGGGGATACTCTTTGGTTACTGGCACAGAGGTTTAATACTACCGTTGCTGCGATTAAAACATTAAATACCCTCACAACTGATCTCCTCTATATTGGACAAACGTTGAAAATTCCCGGTAGATTTATTATCTATACTGTTCAGTCAGGAGATACACTTTGGTCACTTGCACAGAGATTTAATACCACCGTCAATGCAATTAAGATTACAAATAACCTGAGTGGCGACATCCTAATGATTGGGCAGACATTGTTTATCCAGCAATAACGTTTCTCATGACTCTATAAACAGTTAGAAATAAAAAAAATATACTAAGGCACGGTCCTTATTCAATACAGCTTTGTTAATATGTTTCAAGATAACGGAAGTAGTATGGCTTATTTGTCAACCATAAAAGACGCCTCCACCAATGAGTTATTGGCTTATCATGTTTCTGATCGTATCACGTTGGATATCGCGACTAAAACCATTCATAAATTAATGAATAACAAGAAAATTAGTTTACATTCTGAAGCATTTATTCATTCAGATCAAGGAAGTCATTACCCAAGTCCAAGATATCAAAAATTATTAACGGAGGACGTGTTTCTTGAAGGCTTACTGAACATCTTTTCTGATATTGAAGGAAAAAACATTTCCAGGCGAACAACAGAAGCACGAAGAAGATATCCTGCAAAAAAGCTAGAATATGAGAAAGTGAAAGAAACAAAACAATATCTGCAAGATCCGAATAAGAAAAAAGGTGTTGGACCAGTATTTCTTAGTTCTATTAGAGATTTCAACCATCGATGAACTTGCCGAGCTACTCAACCGCTTTTTGAAAATACCAAAGCGCCCTGCACGGTAGGAAAAAAATGAAAAAGAGGTTTCCCACAAGTTTGCACAACTCATGAGAAACCTCTAATGTTAGGAGAGAAATGTTAGCATTTCACTCTCCTCTAACCTTAAACCCTTATACATCAAGGGGTTTGGGCGATGATTACATCATGCCGCCCATTCATTTTTATATATAATAGAAAGAAATAATGTTTAAAAAAGGGCTCTAAATCAACATTTATTAAAAATTCGACTTAATAATTTTAAATGCAATATAAAACATCGGAGGACAAACCGGAGGACACATTTAGATGTAGAAATGTATTCAGCCCTTCTCAATTGAGTGGGGCTTTTTCCTCTCGCAATTTTTCTTCAACTAACGCTAACCTTTAGTGATCGCCCGATTACGCCGGTGCTTTTCTTCTGGGTCCACTTCCCTGCTTTTAACCGGGTTCTTTCTCACACGATTTAATAAATCTTCAAATTCTTCTCTGTGATCCACATGATTTTTTCCTGGTCTTCATCGGCCGACTTGATATCCTGAGTTTCTTCCATTGGATTATGCTGCAGCCTTTGATTTTTTTGAGCCCAGGAATAAAAACTGCGTAAAGCATTCAACCGACGATTAATCGTCGTGATGGCCAAAGGCTTTCCATCGTTTGGGTGTAACATACCATTGATCCATTTTCTTACATCTGTTGACGTCACAAATTCATTTGGTTTTATACGTAAATCATTCATAAAAATAAGGATATCATTCCGATAGGAAATAATGGTTTTCGGAGATTTATCCTGTTTTTCAAGATTGGTAATATATTCATCTAGCACTCTTTCCACTGCTTAACTTATATGCCGAGTTTAGCACCCTGAAAATCACATAAAATCGGGGTTAAAAACAACCTTATTCGATGAGTATAACATAGGTTTTGGGTGGTTTGAACGTGTATAATGCATATTATATGCTTAGTTTAACAGATAAGATATCTAACATGGTACGGAGTATTTGGAAATCTTAAAGAGTTGTAAGTTTAGCGGAACAAACTCAAAGTGCTGAACAACGGATTCGTAAGCAGGTAGATTTTGAAAATAAATAGGCTCATTTATTCTTTGGCTTGTCTTCTCAAGAACAAAATAAATATTTATCTAAATCATTCAAGCGTCGTTTAAGAAAAGGTGATCTGAATGCTTCCTGAATACTTTAGAACTGAGGACATTCCTTCTTTCTTAGTAAGGAAAGTGGATTCCCCGGCATGGTTGGAACTCCAAATGTTGGCTACCCTGCTGACCCGTTTAATATTAATGATGATTGTTTACCATTTCAGGATCAGGCTTAATGCCTAGTCTTTTTTATCTATTAATCTGCCAATTTTAGGCATATAATTAAGTTGTAATATACAAATATATAAATAGGGGGAAAGGAAAGTGAAAAGTGTAGGAAGATTTTTAAAGAAAAGATGGAAGTATATATTAACGGCAGTTATTGCTATATGGATTGGTAGTGCTGGCGGCCCATCGCAGAGTGATTTAGATCAAGTTAATGCAAAAGTAAAGTCTTTACAAAAGCAATTAACTACTAAAACAGAAACCGTAGCCAGTTTAAAATCGGATAAGAGTGATTTGCAATCGGAAAATAAAGACTTGCAAGCTAAAGTAGATGAAGCCGCTCCATGGTTTAAAATGAGTGATGAGCAAAAGAAAAAACAAGAGGCTGAGGCGAAAGCGGCTGAAGATAAGCGTATAGCTGATGAAAAGGCAGCTAAAGAAAAGGCAGATGCCGAAGCTAAAGCTAAGGCAGATGCCGAAGCAAAGAAGAAAGCTCAAGAAGAAGCAGCAGCTAAGGCGGCAGCCGATGCGGAAGCAAAGAAACAGGAAGCCCTTGATAATGCATCTGTTTCACAAAATAATGCAATCCGTGCAGCTCAAGACTATCTTGAATATACAGCTTTCTCAAAATCTGGATTGATTAAGCAATTAGAATACGAAAAATATTCTGCCGCAGATGCTCAATTCGCTGTTGAAAACATAGAAGTTGATTGGAGAGAGCAAGCTGTCAAAGCAGCCAAGAATTATCTTGACTTTTCATCGTTCTCTAGGAGCGGTTTGATTCAGCAATTAACCTATGAAGGTCACAGTCAAGCAGATGCAGAGTATGCAGCTACGCAAGTGGGACTATAACATGAAAAAGATTCTATAATATTATATCAATTAACATGGATATAATATTAGTGTTCGAAACTCCTTTGGACATATAAATGACCTCGATTCTTAAATGATCCCCAACTACTAGATCGAGGTTCTTTTTGATTTAAGATTGACTTCCTTAAGTACGGGTATTTAACACGTAAAAGGGATTACCCCCCCCAACAATTCTCCGCGTGGCTTATCTTTTGATAAGTCATTTTTTTATATAAAATCACTGTGCGTTAAAACAAACAAAACCCACTGATACCAACGTTTTGTAGGGATAAGCTATTGGGATAAAATGGGATATGGAACTTTTTTTAACATTGGAAATGGACCCGAGATCACTCAGTCCCTATATCTCAAAATGTCATTCGTATTTTCAAGACATCCCGAAAATGTTTTTATGACCTTTTAGGACTACAATAACGTTGATTTTATAGGGAGTACATAACTATCCCGAAAGGTGTACCTTTTGAAACAGAAAGCTTATAGAATACAACACTTATGAAAACTGGAATGTCCATACTGAGACAACACTCATAGGATACACCTCGTCATTGATTATCCTTTTTGAACTACATCAGAACTTTACTACAGGTTTCATCACTTTACCGCACTAAAAAATACCATTTATTTGAATCGTGTCGGAAACTTACCGAATGCCAGTTTGTGAATGAGAGTGGTCTTTTATTACATCCAACCCACAACAAACCAATGCTTTTTAATTCAATCGTAGCACAACACAACAGTCGGTTAACCATCACTATCAATGGAAATGTGTAAATCAAAAAAGACATCCAACTTTCTGGATGTCTAAACAATCAATATAAAAAATTAAAGATTATAATACCTCTATTGGTTCTTTTTCAAATGGATTATTATTTATTTTCTCATCAACTTCTTCAATATCTTCTATTTCCTCTTCATTCTCTTCAAAATCTTTATTCGAATCATCTATTTTAATCGTTTGGGTATGCTCACTATGTAATGATAAGACCTTTTCCTTTAAATTACTTATAGTTAACTCGATAGAACTATAATCTTTTTCAATCAATTGCCTTACTTCTAATTCAGAAATTTGTATTAAATCAAGTTTGAAATCTAATTCAGGGAATTTATCGTTTACATAGGTTGTAACGGTTGTCTCTATTTCGGCAGCATTTGTAAGATTATAAGGACAAAGATAGATATAGAGAAACTTTTTGACTTTTCCTTCTGTTATTTCGGATTTAATATCCCTTCTTAGATTGTATCCATCGAACATATTCCTAACTTTATAAAAAATATCTCTGTCGTTATTATTCAATGATAACGAACAACCTAAAACAAAATCCTCTGTAGAAAATTTTATTGAAGATTCTCTTAAATGGTTACTTATATTCAATTGTAAATTTCTTCTCATTCTTTCATGAATCCCCATCACTAAGTCTAAATAATTTAAAGAGGTATACTGTTGAGTTGTAGGAATACCCCTAACAATTGTTACGTTTTTAGAAACAATAGATAATAAATCTTTTTCAATAACATCTTTTTGTATTAATTGCTCTAGATAAAATTGATTAACACCTTTGGAAAAATCTGAATCTCTAATATCTTGTTTTAATACTATATCTATTCTAAATAAACCTTGCGTTGAAAATGAGATAAAGCATTCTAAAGGAGTTCCAAACAAATTTCTGCAGATATTAACATGTTCTGTATTTTCGTTTAACTCTACTACCCTTCCTCTTTGATTTATCATTTTATATCCTTTTTGTGAATATAGCTTTCTTACCACTTGCACTAAGTTAAATTCCTTATCTATTATAATCCCCGTCATTGTCATAATTGAACTTTTGGAGTCTGTTTCAACAGTACGAAGTATTTCAATTGAACTTTCAGCATCAAGCTTTTGTATTCTATCATTGCTATGTGCATTATGTTCTCTAACAAAACTTGTAACAAAATCTAAAAAATTCGCCCTTTTCTTGGCAATTTAAAAGGTATTGCCGAACATGGCTATATGTAATGTCCTCAACATTAACTACTTGGTTCTCAATGCAATAATAAACAAATTTTCCTAAAAGCATTTCATAGTTTTTGATATTAGTTTTGGTCGTATTCTTGAAACGTCTGTCATCCAAAAAGTCTTGATACGCAAATTTTAACAACACAAAAAACCACTCCCTAATTTTTATAGGAAGTGGTTATTGTTATTGATATAAATTATTTACATGACTACTTCTCAAAATGGAGGAAAAATAGCTATAACTATTTTTCTGATGTATGGCTCAAAAGCCTTACATCATGCCGCCCATTCCACCCATACCGCCCATGTCAGGCATACCCATGCCGCCTGCACCAGCTGGTTCTGGTTTGTCAGCAACAACCGCTTCAGTTGTTAAGAACATTGCTGCAACAGATGCAGCGTTTTGAAGTGCTGAACGTGTAACCTTAGTTGGGTCAACGATTCCAGCGTCGATCATGTTTACCCATTCGCCGGATGCTGCGTTGAAGCCTGTGCCTACTGTTTCGCGCTTTAAGCGGTCAACGATGACAGATCCTTCAAGACCAGCATTTTGAGCGATGGTGCGAACTGGTTCTTCCATCGCACGTAATACGATGTTGATACCTGTAGCAACATCACCTTCAGCTTCAACAGCAGCCACTTTGCTGTATACGTTAAGAAGGGCTACACCACCACCGGATACGATACCTTCTTCAACAGCAGCACGAGTTGCGTTCAAAGCGTCTTCGATGCGTAGTTTGCGCTCTTTTAATTCAGTTTCAGTTGCAGCACCAACTTTGATGACTGCTACACCGCCAGCTAATTTAGCTAAGCGCTCTTGTAATTTTTCACGGTCAAATTCAGAAGTTGTATCGTCTAATTGAACGCGGATTTGGTTTACACGTGCTTGAATTTCAGCAGTTTCGCCAGCACCTTCAACGATTGTTGTGTTTTCTTTAGTCACAACAACTTTAGTAGCACGACCTAAAGAAGTGATAGTTGTTGTTTTTAATTCACGGCCAAGTTCTTCAGTAATCACTTCACCGCCAGTTAAGGCAGCGATATCTTCAAGCATTGCTTTACGACGGTCACCGAAGCCAGGAGCTTTAACAGCAACTGCATTGAATGTTCCGCGAAGTTTGTTCAATACCAAAGTAGAAAGTGCTTCACCTTCGATATCTTCAGCGATTAATAATAATGGCTTGCTTTGTTGTACCACTTGCTCAAGAACAGGAAGGATTTCTTGAATGCTAGAAATCTTCTTATCTGTAATTAAGATATATGGATTTTCTAATACAGCTTCCATTTTATCTGTGTTTGTTACCATGTAAGCAGAAGTGTAACCGCGGTCGAATTGCATACCTTCAACTACATCTAATTCAGTAGTGAAGCCTTTAGATTCTTCGATTGTGATAACACCGTCGTTGCCAACGCGCTCCATTGCTTCAGCGATTAATTGGCCTACTTCTTTGTCATCGGAAGAAATCGCAGCAACTTGAGCGATAGACTCTTTGCCTTCGATTTGTTTTGAAATAGCTTTTAATTCTTCAACTGCTACAGCAACTGCTTTTTCAATCCCTTTACGGATACCCATTGGGTTAGCGCCAGCTGTCACGTTCTTTAAGCCTTCGCGGATCATCGCTTGAGCAAGAACTGTTGCAGTTGTTGTACCGTCACCGGCAACATCATTTGTTTTGCTTGCTACTTCAGCAACAAGTTTCGCACCCATGTTTTCGAATGCATCTTCTAATTCGATTTCTTTTGCGATGGTTACACCGTCGTTTGTAATAAGCGGTGAACCAAATTTTTTCTCTAGAACCACGTTGCGTCCTTTAGGTCCAAGAGTTACTTTAACTGTATCTGCAAGTGTATCAACACCACGTAGCATTGCGCGGCGCGCGTCTTCACTAAATTTAATCTCTTTAGCCATTGTAAAAAACCTCCTCGTATTTTTTCATCTTTATTTTTTAAAAAATTTCCTTATTATGCGATGACAGCAAGGATATCATTTTCACGTAAAAGTAAATATTCTACGCCTTCGTACTTCACTTCAGTACCAGCGTATTTTGAGAAGATAATACGGTCGCCGACAGCAACTTCAAGTGCTACACGTTCTCCGCTTTCTAGGACGCGGCCAGTACCCACGGCAACAACTTTTCCTTCTTGAGGCTTTTCCTTCGCTGAATCCGGTAATACGATACCGCTTGCAGTTTTTTCTTCTGATTCAACAAGCTCAATGACAATGCGATCACCTAATGGTCTTAACAAATCAAACAACCTCCTCAAAGATATATGTAATTCTGACTTATTAGCACTCTCTGTGAATGAGTGCTAACACAATTATTATAATAATGAATCTGAAAATCTTTTGCAAGTATGAAGCATAAATTTTTACAAAAGAATTTTGCTTTTCTACAACCTTAATAAGTATGTGAAAAACTGATCTTTCTATACCTGCTTTTTTAAAAAGTTCTTCTAAATTGAAACAGTTGCAGTTTTATGAGTAAAATGAATAGTAATGACGTAAACATTCGAATATGA
Source organism: Neobacillus sp. OS1-2 (assembly GCF_030915505.1). Taxonomy (GTDB): domain Bacteria; phylum Bacillota; class Bacilli; order Bacillales; family Cytobacillaceae; genus Neobacillus. The sequence continues at coordinate 2,273,664 of NZ_CP133265.1, read as the reverse complement.
ATCAATAGATATTGGTTAGAAGAAAAAGGAGACAGTAAAATTTGAAAAAGGAATATTGGATTGTCATCATTGTTTATATTGCTATGCAGCTTTCTAGTCTTGTCGGGCTCCCTATAATGATGTCCAGCTTTAAAGCGGGAGGAATCAGCCCAAGTCTCGCTGTACCTGTTTGGCTAATTGCCAGTTTTTCTATTGCCCTCCTTATCATTCTGTTTATTTTACGGAAGGAAATGAACACCAAAAACTTTGAAAACAGGGGCGGTTCCTCTTACGGCACCTCGTTCATGTGGGCCATTTTTGGGGTTTTTCTAGCATACTTTGCACAAATTTGCGCTGCATGGATTGAAAGACTTTTGGGCATTGATATGGGTTCTGAGAACACCCAGAATATTCTACGCATCATTGATTTGATGCCGGCAGCTATTATTGTGACGAGTATCATCGGACCTATTTTAGAAGAAATAGTATTTCGAAAGATTATTTTCGGTGCGCTTCATAAGCGCTTTAACTTTTTTATTTCGGCACTGATTAGTTCAGTCATCTTTGCCGCAGCGCATACGGAGTTCCAGCATATTCTTCTGTATTCAGCCATGGGCTTTACCTTCGCTTTTCTCTATGTCAAAACCAAGCATATTTTGGTACCGATTTTTGCCCATGTTACGATGAATACCTTGGTTGTCTTGGTTCAGACTGTTTACAAAGACGATCTTGAACGACTGCAACGTGAGGCTGAGACGCTTCAAAACTTTATCGGAGGATTCCTATGAAACGTTCACCCTTGTTTTCCGGATTAATCTACTTCCTGCTTGGTGCAGTATTTACTTACTTTGCGATTGATGATGTACGAGCCAATGGCTGGGGCTTCTTTAGCTACCTTCTCGTTTTATTAGCAACATTTGATTTTGGCTCTGGGTTAAAAATGATGATGTTTCATTTTAAATTCAAGAAAAAGTCGAAGAAGAAATAAAGAACAGGATCCCGGTTTTCAGCTCGGGATCCTTTTTTAAAAGTATTCTTAATTTATTTGCGAATATGAGCCGTTTATTTGCGAATCTACTGCATTTGTTTGCGAAACATGCTAGTTTGTTTGCGAAACCATCCAGTTTATTTGCGAAACCCAAAATACTCCCCTTTTTTCAAACGTAGATCGATCCTATTTCGAAACTTCCCCTTTATTCATCACCATTCGCTCTTTCCCTAAAATGAAGATAAATAGGAACGCTAAGCCCGCTGGAACGAGTGCCCAGGTAAAGGTGTGAACGATGGAACTCGAAAGGGCATCTGTGATTTTATCCAAGATTGGTGCTGGGATCTGTGCTCTTGCCTGCTCCGATAACAATTCACGTGAATCCCCCTTTGGCATGGGTCCCATGCCTGAGAAGGCCTTTTCCAGCCCATGCTTTAAATCAGTCCTTTGGATCATCCCAAAAATTGTCACACCGACGGTCATCCCAAAGGAACGAATAAAGTTACTTGTTGAGGTGGCAGAACCCCGTTGCTCCATGCCAAACGGATGAATCGCCGCCATGCTTAAAACAGAAAATGAGAACCCAACACCTAACCCAATTACGACCATATAGACGGTCAACAAGGCCCGGCTTGTATCCGGCGTGATGGTACTTAACAACAATAAGCCACCAATCAAAATCAGACCTGACAAGAACATGATGTTCCGGTAACTCATTTTTGTCGTTAAAAATCCGCCGACCTGCGCCGTCACAACCGAACCTACCATCATTGGCAATAAGATCAGACCCGAATTGGTGGCACTGCCGCCGTATACACCTTGCACAAATATCGGGATATAAACAGTCGCCGCCATAAACGCCGCTCCGTAAAATAAGCCGACAAGTGTACTTCCAGCAAACAGTTGATTTTTAAACATCGAAAATGAAATGATCGGATCCTTTGCCTTTGTCTCAACAAATAAGAAGAGGAGAAAAAGGACGGCAAATCCGGTGAATAAACTTAAAATGACGGTGGAATCCCAAGCATATTTCTGTCCACCGAGTTCAAGGGCAAACATGAGACAAACAACCGCTCCAATTAATGTCACTGCTCCCCACCAATCAATCGATTGCTTTTGGTGGATCGGAGATTCTTTATAGGAGATGACAATAAAAATCAGTGACAAAATCCCGAGTGGCAAGTTAATATAGAAAATCCAATGCCAGCTGATATGGTCAGTAATATAGGCCCCCAGCAATGGACCAAAAATGCTCGATAGGCCAAATACGGCCCCAAACAGTCCGCCCATTTTCCCGCGCTTTTCAGGAGGAAAGAGGTCAAACATAATCGTAAAGGCAATCGGTACAAGTGCGCCGCCGCCAACACCCTGAATCGCACGGTAAATACTTAATTGGGTGATGGTCTCTGCTGTCCCACACAGCGCAGAACCTGCCATAAATAAAATTAATCCAAAAATAAAAAACCGTTTCCGTCCGTACATATCAGATAACTTACCGAAAATCGGCATCCCTGCCATTTCCGCAACCATATAGGCGGAAACAACCCAGACAAAGCTCTCCAACCCGCCAAGGTCCCCAACAATCGTCCCCATCGCGGTAACGACGATTGTGTTATCCATCGATGCCATCAAAATCCCCAGTAATAACCCTGCAACAACCAACCCTAATTTACTTTCTTTAGCCGTCATAGCTCCTCCTCTATATTTTTTCAGACATTTTGACAGTTGAATTCTTATCCTGGATAAATTCTGTTGAGTACTCTACCCGGCCAATTTGACAACCTGAACCAATTTTGACCAGCTTTCCCCTCACAACATCCGCCTTTGTATTTTCTAGAAACACTTCATCGCCTTCAACCACCTTCGCAACCAGCGATCCTTCATCCTTTACAAACGGGAGAAGTGACGTTTTTCTTTTAACCGTGATTTTCTCGCCACCAATTTCTTCTGCCGTACTTTCGCCAAAACGCAAGCCGATAGTTACAGCTCCGGCATTGAGGAGACCTTTGATTTCGAACCCGCCGCTTAAATCAAATTTCTCATACTCGACGTCTCCTCCCACGGAAATACTGCCCTTAATATTTGCCGTTTCACCATAGAGCCGATCCCCTACCTCAAGCGTGCCGAGGATCTTCATCTTTTCCAAGCTGGCTCTCCCGTCAATCGACAGCGTCCCCATCACAAGCATGTTACCGGATTCCATATTCCCTTTTACTTCCGCTTCTCCGAGCACTTTAACGGATCCTGCTTTCACATCGGCCAGTGCCTCACTTGTACCATAGATATGAAACGACGAACAATCGACCGCATTTTCAATCGTCCCTTCCCCGCGAATACTTACCTTGTCGTAGCGTCCGCCTGGATAATTGCCCGAACCATTTATCATCAGATTTTGACCCTTTGTCATTTCTGTTTCCCCCTTTTAAACCTTTCTGGACTCTTTTACAATGGCCTTTTTATCAACCGATAGCTCACCCGTATATTCAACGAGACCAATCTCACATTTTGCCCCAATGGTGATTTGGTTGCCGCGAACCACTGCAGCCTTCGTGTTTTCTAGTTCAATTTTGTCCCCTTCGATTAAATCCGTTTCCAGCTGTGTTTGAATAAGGGGTTTAAATAATCCCATTAAGGCAGGTTTTTGTTTAATAAGAATCGTTTGCCCGCCAATTTCCTTTGCCTTACATTCTCCAAAGATCTTAATATCCACCTGATCCGCATTTAAAAGACCGCCAATCATAAATAGTGATTCTGCTTTAAACGTTTCGGCTTCACAATCTCCTTCTACTATAAGCCTGCCTTTAACCCTGATTTCCTCGGCCTTTACCCTTCCGCCGACAGTGGTTTTTCCTGCTACCTTAAAGTTTTCCACATAAAGGTTTTCGCCAATTTTCGCCGTTCCATCTACTATTAATTTCTTACATTCAAGATTTCCTTTAATTTTCCCAGTCCCATTCACCTTCGCACTGTTCGTTTTAACATTGCCATTGACCGTCCCCGAACCATTACAGTCAAATTCTACACACTCTAAGTCGTTAGTAACGGTTCCTTTTCCATTGATAATCACTTTATGAAATTCCCCGCCATTTGCTGACCCAAAGCCGTTAATACTTAGGTCTCCCCTTTTTTTCATATCCATGTTCATTCTCCTTTATAGTAAGTTCGCCTTCATTTCTTCCATGGATTTCACAAGTGAAAGCTGAACAACGACTTTCGTTCCCTGTTCAAACTTTACTTCCTCTGCATTAATGAATAAAAAACAGGAGGAGACCCCAAGCTTTCTCGTCAGCACGATTTCCCCATTCTTTTGTTTGATTAATCCCCTGTGATCTTTTAAGACCTGAAGCAGCATCTTTCCTTCATCCAAATTTATTTGGCCCGATTGAAGTAGTTTTTCTAAGACGAAAACTTCCAGTATTCTCGAAAAATCAAAATGCGAACCACCCTTTTCATTTTCCAAATAAACATTCATAACCGCCCCTGAAACAATGTTACGTTTTACTAGTTCTTCATTCGTGAAATGTAACTCTGTTACGTTAGGTGAAAACATGTCTGCTAATTCATCGAGGGAAAGATTCTCTTTCATCGTCTGAATCTTATCTATTCGTTCTAAGATCTTTTCTTTTGGAAAAAAGGTTTCCTGCCCGGTAAACGTGGATTTCCGAATAAACCAATCCTCAGGAATTAAATCCTTCCGCTTCCAGCGATACAGCTGTCCGTACGATATCCCGGCCATATCCAATAAGTCCTTTTTCGAAATTAATTCCTCACTCATTGTTCATAACCCCTTTCTATATTTTATAATGTAACATAACACTGTTACGCTTGTAAAGTCATAAAAAAAGACTTCCCACCTTTTTCAGTGAAAAGCCCTTACACATTTTATTCTTCCATTTCCTCTATTTCGCCTGTCGGATAATGCTTTAAAAAGTAAACCAATGATTGCAGTTCAACTGCCAGGTCAATATGATGGACCCGTATGGATGGAGGAACATTTAATCTTGCTGGTGTGAAATTTAAGATCCCCTTCACATTGGCACCCACAAGCCGGTCCGTGATCATCTGTGCTACTGGAGCTGGAACCGTTAGAATCGCAACCGAAATTTGTTCCTCCACTAACACCTTCTCCAACTCATCCATATGAAAAACGGGAACCTCGCGAATCATCGTCCCCATTTTGGCCGTATCGACATCGAAGGCACATGATATTTTTGTATTATTATTTTTTAAAAAGTTATAGTTTAAAAAGGCTGTTCCAAGATTACCAACCCCAATTAACGCAACCTTTGTCAATTCATCTTGGTCGAGGGTTTTCCGGAAGAACGTTAATAAGTAATTAACATTGTACCCATAGCCCTTTTTTCCCAAAGCGCCAAAATAGGAAAAGTCGCGGCGGATCGTTGCTGAGTCCACCTTAACCGCTTCACTTAATTCTGCTGATGAAACCCGTTGTTTGCCGGAACTATGCAAATTTTTCAAAAATCGATAATAGAGGGGCAGCCGCTTGGCTGTCGCCTGTGGTATTTTCATCGTTTCATTACTCATTTCTCCCACACCCCTTTGAATTTTAGTAAACGATCATCTTACTTGTTCTATTCGCTTAAAATCACCATTTTTCCCGCCAGTTTTCTCTACTAAGTAGGTTGGCCCAATGACCATTCCTTTATCGACGGCTTTACACATATCATAGACGGTTAACGCACAAGCAGATGCCGCTGTGAGCGCTTCCATCTCCACACCCGTATTTCCCTTTGTTTTAACCGCAGCAGCAATATGTAATTGAACTTGATCTTGCTCGGCCTTTTCCCATGAGAACGAGATATTTACCCCTGTTAATGGGATCGGGTGACACATCGGAATCAGATCCCATGTTTTTTTAGCCGCCATAACCCCCGCCACCTGGGCTACCGCTAATACATCGCCTTTTTTCATTTCATGATTGTTTATTTTATCAAATATTTCTTTGCTTACCGTTATACTGGAATGGGCAAGAGCGGTCCGTGCCGTTTCTGGTTTATCACTGACATCGACCATTTTTGCTCTGCCTTCTTCATTAAAATGAGTAAATTCAGCCATAAAAAATAATCCTCCTACAAAAAAATAATACACTATTTTTGCTTCAATTTGTGTGAAACTTTGAACTAATTATTACATTTTTTGTCGAATTGAGAATTCATCCGCTTGATAGTAGGTGCTTTATTGCCCACATTCCCTTTATACGTTACACTATTTATATGTAAGAGGTGAATAATGATGATTTTACTGCAGGTAAATCAATTACAAAAATATTATGGTGCTGACCTTATTTTATCGAATATAAAGCTGGAATTACAAACGCGGGACCGTGTGGCTCTTGTTGGCCGCAATGGTGCAGGAAAATCGACATTACTGAAGATTATTGCCGGGCACTTGTCACATGATGGCGGCGAGATTATCAAGCCAAAGGAAGTGACCATCGGCTATTTAGCGCAGAATACCGGCCTTGAGTCCAATTTGTCGATTTGGGAAGAAATGCTGACCGTTTTTGAATTGCTCCGTACAATGGAAAAGTCACTCCGCAAGCTTGAAGAGCAAATGGCTGATCCTCATATTTATGAAAACACAGTAAAGTACGAACGAATTATGAAGGACTATGATCAGCTTCAGGTCGAATTTAAGGAACAGGGTGGGTATCAATATGAGGCCGATATCCGTTCCGTCCTTCATGGATTAAACTTTCTCGACAATTCTCTGATGATTTCTAGTTTAAGTGGCGGACAGAAAACTCGCCTTGCCCTCGGGAAACTCCTATTAACGAGACCCGACATCTTAATTTTGGACGAGCCTACGAACCATCTCGATATTGATACCCTCTCATGGCTCGAACAATATTTACAAAGCTATGATGGCGCGATTCTAATCGTCTCCCATGACCGCTATTTTTTAGATAAAGTCGTTACACAGGTCTACGAGGTATCTCGAAAACAAATCGCGAGGTTTACGGGCAATTATAGTGCTTACCTTGACCAAAAAGCGGCCAATTATGAGCGAGACATGAAGGTATTTGAAAAACAGCAGCAGGAAGTCGCCAATCTGCAGGATTTTATCCAAAAAAATTTAGCGCGCGCTTCAACGACAAAGCGAGCGCAAAGCCGGCGGAAAAAGCTTGAAAAGATGGAGATCATGGACCGGCCGCTTGGAGATGAAAAGTCTGCTACCTTCGCTTTTGGTATTGAAAAACAAAGCGGGAATGACGTTTTAATGGTAGACTCGCTTGCTGTTGGCTATGATGGTGAAAAGATTTCGGAGTCCATTTCCTTTCGTGCCTACAGAGGAGAAAGCATTGCCCTTGTTGGCCCTAATGGGATTGGGAAATCAACACTGTTAAAAACTATTATTAAGAAGCTGCCGGCATTATCGGGAACGGTCCAGTATGGGACAAACCTTTCAATTGGCTATTATGACCAGGAACAGGCAGTATTAACCTCTAATAAGCGTGTCTTAAATGAACTCTGGGATGACTATCCGTTAAAACCCGAAAAAGAGATACGGACGGTTTTGGGGAACTTCCTTTTTTCCGGTGATGATGTGTTAAAAATTGTTTCCACTTTAAGTGGCGGTGAGAAAGCCCGTCTGGCTCTCGCTAAGCTCATGTTAGAGAAAGCGAACGTATTAATATTGGACGAGCCAACCAACCACCTTGATTTGGATAGCAAAGAAGTTCTCGAAAATGCCCTAATTGATTACCCTGGAACGATTTTATTCGTTTCACATGACAGGTATTTCATTAATCGGATTGCAACGAAGGTGTTAGAACTTAGCCGTCATGGCAGCGTAGAGTTTCTTGGCGATTATGACTATTATCTGGAAAAGAAATTGGAACAAGAAGAACTGGCGGCACTAGCACTGGCTGCCACAGGTAAAGCTGCAGCTGAAAAGGAAGCTTTTGAGAAAAATAGTTATCAACAGGATAAGGAAAGTAAGAAACTTGAGCGGCAGCGTAAAAGAAAGCTAGAAGAGACGGAACTGCGGATTGAGGAGCTTGAGGAACAAATTCAAGGCTACGAGCAGCAATTATGTAACCCTGAAGTCTTTCAGAATCATGAATTGGTCTTAGAAATCAATGTTAATAACGAAAAGGCTAAAGCAGAACTAGAGCAATTAATGGAAGAATGGGCTGAGTTAGCCGATTAACCTGTAAAACCGGGCCGGTGGGATCGCCCGGTTTTTTCGTTTATAATATTTATCGACAAATTATCAGCAAGTATCGACAAAATCTCCAAGGATTTTTATAAAATATCCACTTTTCCACAGTATTATTCACATTTAAAATTGTTTAATCCTAGGGGGTTTTTAAGCTTTTCCACATTATCCACAGTAAACACTGTTTTTATCCACATTATCAACAGTATACACAGGGTTATCCACAATTTGATGATAATTTACTGTATTTTTTAAAAACTTTATCCACATTTATCTGCTGTTCCGTCTTTTTTTCATTAATGAGCGCCAGTGGATCTATCAAAAAAAAACTCTTCTTATTCAGAAGAGCTACTCGTTATACAACTCAATATCAAGACCAGGAATGGCATTTAGCGCTAAATCTGCTCTGATTCCTTTTTCAAACATGATACTTCCAGCGGCAGCTATCATCGCCGCATTGTCTGTGCATAATGATAAAGGCGGGATAACTAGTTCGATACCCGGTTTTTCAGAAAAGCTTTTTTCTAAAGCATTCCGTAATCCTTTATTGGCGGCTACTCCACCGGCAACCAGAACCTGTTCGACCCCGTACTCGGCTACAGCTTTCTCTGTCTTTTTCACAAGCACCTCTATCACACTTGCTTGAAAGCTGGCTGCCAGATCTTCTGGGGCGATCGTCTCACCACGCTGCTCCGCGTTATGAACCGTATTAATGACAGCTGATTTTAACCCACTGAAGCTAAAGTCGTAGGAGCCTTCCTCAAGCCACGCCCTTGGCAAATCAATTGTTGGAGTCCCCTCCTGCGCTAAACGATCAATATGCGGCCCGCCCGGATACGGCATATTCAATGTCCTTGCAACCTTATCGTAGGCTTCACCTGCTGCGTCGTCCCTCGTCTCACCAATCACTTCAAAGTGACCATGCTCTTTCATATACACTAGCTCTGTATGGCCGCCTGAAACGACTAATGCTAAGAGTGGAAATCTTAACTCTGTGATCAGCCTGTTTGCATAAATATGCCCCGCGATATGATGGACGGGTACTAGCGGCTTATTATGAGCAAAGGCAAGTGTCTTCGCTGCATTTACCCCAATCAATAGCGCTCCTACTAACCCCGGCCCTTCCGTTACCGCTATAGCATCAATTTCCCCAAAGGTTACATTCGCCTGATTTAAAGCCTCTTCAATCACAAGAGTTATTTGCTCAACATGATGACGCGAAGCGATTTCAGGCACCACCCCGCCAAAGCGTTTATGACTTTCAATTTGTGAAGCTACTACATTTGCAACAATCTCGCGGCCATTTTTAATAATAGCGACTGCCGTCTCATCACAGCTAGTTTCAATTCCTAGTATTAATAAATCCTTTTTCATAATTTCACCCACATTATCTGTGCATCTTCCTGATTATCAGAATAATAATTTTTTCGGATGCCGCCATTTTCGAACCCCAGCTTACGGTAAAGGGATTGTGCCACATGATTTGTTACTCTCACTTCAAGTGTCATAGTTCTTGCACCCATTTCTCTCGATACCGACATTAACTTGCTCATTAATGCCTCCCCTAGCTTTTTACCTCTATATTCCGGCAAAATGGCCACATTCGTTACATGTGCTTCATCGATAACAACCCATGTCCCGCAATATCCGATAATTTTATGATCATTCTCAATGACGATATAAACAGCAAATTTATTAGTATGTAATTCATTATAAAATGCTTCCCGGCTCCATGGAGTGGTAAAGGAAGCCTGCTCCACTTCTACTACCTGGTCAATATCCTCTTCCCTCATATAACGAAAAACATAAGAATCTACCATATTTCTCTATCCCTATCCATTTAAAATTTTCCCTTTTGCTTCTAACCATTTCTGTTCCGCCTCCGCTAGACGGATATAATTGGGAACAAAGGAATGGATGTCTTCTCCCGATTTTTGCCTGCCCAATAATGCCAGTTCCGACGGACGTGGATTGTGTTCCGTTTCGCTGGCAATCACAGCTTGCGATCCTACTACTTCTACTATCTTCGTTCGATGAAGCGACAGGTCATTTCCAACAAATAAAATGGGTTCATTAAAATCTGCTAATTTAGCTGCCCACTCATCTATCATAACCAACTGATCCTGCTCCACTGCTGTCAGCACTCCATCCTGATAGCGATATAGTGCCGTATAGACTTGTCCCCTTCTAGCATCGACAATGGGTGCCACAAAGCCATTAAAGTACCGCCCAGCTCCTGCAGCCAAAATTTCTAAGCTTGAGATTCCGACAAGCGGTATATTTAAGGTCCACGCTAGTGTTTTCGCAATCGTAACACCAATTCTCACACCAGTATACGACCCTGGCCCCTTTGCCACAACAATCTTCGTTAGATCAGCCGGAACCTTTTCGCAATCCTCCATTAACCTCTGAATGGCCGGCATCACGCGGACGGAGTGATTCTTCTTTATATTCGTAATATATTCACCAAGCACTTGATTATCATCTAAAAGCGCTACCCCTAATGGATTATTAGAAGTATCAATCGCCAGTATGGTCATCTAAAAATCTCCTTACATAATTGCTCATATCTTTTACCTTTTGGTGCTAACACGATTCTCCGTTCCTCTTGACCTTCATGATACAGGTAAATCGTTAATAGTTCAGAAGGAAGTTGCTCTTCAATTAAGTGTGCCCATTCCACTACTGTAACTCCATCACCTTCAAAGTATTCATCAAATCCCAAGTCTTCCGGAGCATCTGCCAGCCGATAGACATCCATATGATACAGTGGCAGCTTTCCTTTATATTCTTTAATGATGGTAAATGTCGGGCTATTCACCGTTCTTTTTATCTCTAGACCCTTAGCCAGACCTTTCGTAAAGGTTGTTTTTCCAGCACCTAAATCACCCTCAAGGGCTAGGACATCACCCGGATGTAAGAAATGTGCAAGCATTGCTGCAAATTGTGAAGTCTCCTCAGAATCTGCCGTTTTTAATTCAAATTGATCCATTTAATCACCTTTATACTTTATCATAATGTTTGTCTATCTACATATTACCCTTATTTTTATGTAAAAAAAACCTTAGGATTGCTCCTAAGGGGATTAAATTACCTTTTCTGAACTAGCAGCTTAATCATTATCAATAAAGAACGCATAAAAAAAGACGAAACCCTGTTCCGACTTGATTTAAATAACTATTAAGACGGTCTGGACGGGACTCGAACCCGCGACCTCCTGCGTGACAGGCAGGCATTCTAACCAACTGAACTACCAGACCAATTGCGGGGACAGGATTTGAACCTGCGACCTTCGGGTTATGAGCCCGACGAGCTACCAGACTGCTCCACCCCGCGACAATAAAAATGTTCATTTTGTTATAAATAAACAGCCTGGCAACGTCCTACTCTCACAGGGGCGCATGCCCCAACTACCATCGGCGCTGAGAAGCTTAACTTCCGTGTTCGGTATGGGAACGGGTGTGACCTTCTCGCCATTGTTACCAGACTATTTTACTTGAGGAATCATTCCCTCAAAACTAGATAATGCAGAAGAAGTTTGTAAAAATCAAGTTCGCTTTTAAAATTTGTCTAGCTCCAGCGTCCAGCAACTAGTGTCCTTCGGTCTTTTCCCTACGATAAGTCAACATCGAATCGCTAACGCTCTTCGTGTTTCCTTTATCTCAGTCAAAGCCCTCCAGGCCATACGTTGCTAACCGGCCGCTTCCGCTTTTCTATTTGGTTAAGTCCTCGAACGATTAGTATCAGTCAGCTCCACATGTCGCCACGCTTCCACCTCTGACCTATCAACCTGATCATCTTTCAGGGTTCTTACTAGCTTAGAGCTATGGGAAATCTCATCTTGAGGGGGGCTTCATGCTTAGATGCTTTCAGCACTTATCCCGTCCGCACATAGCTACCCAGCGATGCCCTTGGCAGAACAACTGGTACACCAGCGGTGCGTCCATCCCGGTCCTCTCGTACTAAGGACAGCTCCTCTCAAATTTCCTGCGCCCACGACGGATAGGGACCGAACTGTCTCACGACGTTCTGAACCCAGCTCGCGTACCGCTTTAATGGGCGAACAGCCCAACCCTTGGGACCGACTACAGCCCCAGGATGCGATGAGCCGACATCGAGGTGCCAAACCTCCCCGTCGATGTGGACTCTTGGGGGAGATAAGCCTGTTATCCCCGGGGTAGCTTTTATCCGTTGAGCGATGGCCCTTCCATGCGGAACCACCGGATCACTAAGCCCGACTTTCGTCCCTGCTCGACTTGTAGGTCTCGCAGTCAAGCTCCCTTGTGCCTTTACACTCTACGAATGATTTCCAACCATTCTGAGGGAACCTTTGGGCGCCTCCGTTACTCTTTAGGAGGCGACCGCCCCAGTCAAACTGCCCACCTGACACTGTCTCCCACCCCGATAAGGGGTGCGGGTTAGAATTTCAATACAGCCAGGGTAGTATCCCACCGACGCCTCCACCGAAGCTAGCGCTCCGGCTTCTCAGGCTCCTACCTATCCTGTACAAGCTGTACCAAAATTCAATATCAGGCTACAGTAAAGCTCCACGGGGTCTTTCCGTCCTGTCGCGGGTAACCTGCATCTTCACAGGTACTATAATTTCACCGAGTCTCTCGTTGAGACAGTGCCCAGATCGTTACGCCTTTCGTGCGGGTCGGAACTTACCCGACAAGGAATTTCGCTACCTTAGGACCGTTATAGTTACGGCCGCCGTTTACTGGGGCTTCGATTCAGAGCTTCGCTTGCGCTAACCCCTCCTCTTAACCTTCCAGCACCGGGCAGGCGTCAGCCCCTATACTTCGCCTTGCGGCTTCGCAGAGACCTGTGTTTTTGCTAAACAGTCGCCTGGGCCTATTCACTGCGGCTCTTCAGGGCTATGAACCCTAAAGAGCACCCCTTCTCCCGAAGTTACGGGGTCATTTTGCCGAGTTCCTTAACGAGAGTTCTCTCGCTCACCTTAGGATTCTCTCCTCGCCTACCTGTGTCGGTTTGCGGTACGGGCACCTTTTATCTCGCTAGAGGCTTTTCTTGGCAGTGTGGAATCAGGAACTTCGGTACTATATTTCCCTCGGTATCACAGCTCAAGCATTGTGAGAAGCGGATTTTCCTACTTCTCGCTCTAACTGCTTACACGCACATATCCAACAGTGCGCTTACCCTATCCTCCTGCGTCCCCCCATCACTCAAACGATAAAGAGGTGGTACAGGAATATCAACCTGTTGTCCATCGCCTACGCCTTTCGGCCTCGGCTTAGGTCCCGACTAACCCTGAGCGGACGAGCCTTCCTCAGGAAACCTTAGGCATTCGGTGGATGAGATTCTCACTCATCTTTCGCTACTCATACCGGCATTCTCACTTCTAAGCGCTCCACCAGTCCTTACGGTCTAGCTTCAACGCCCTTAGAACGCTCTCCTACCACTGACACCTTCTGGTGTCAATCCACAGCTTCGGTGATACGTTTAGCCCCGGTACATTTTCGGCGCAGAGTCACTCGACCAGTGAGCTATTACG